>JALYGD010000309.1 GCA_030777265.1 Actinomycetota bacterium
CGTGGAGTGCCCTCACGTCGGCTCCTCGTCGCCACAACCCTGACCCTGCTGCTCGTCGTCTCAATCGTCGGGGCCGTGACCTTTTCGAGGTCGGACCGCGATGTCGCGGCCTCCGGCGGTCCGGCGAAAGTCACGGGAGCCGCGGCCACGAACGTGACGCCCGTCTCCGACCGTGACGCCGCCATCTTCGAGGACGCCCGCAGCAGCCTGCGCGCGCTCCCCGCCGAGTGGCCCATCGTCCGCGGCGTGTACTCGACGATGTGGAGCTTCGCCGGCGATCGTTGGAAGCACCTCATGGACCTCGTCCGCAACACGGAGGTGAACGCGTTCGTCATCGACGTGAAGGACGACGACGGTCAGCTGGCATGGACGGGCTCGAACGTCGAGATGGCACGCGCGGCTGGCGCCGACCGGGCTACCGGCCTGACCCGGCAGACCGCCGCCGCACGCATCCGTGAGCTGCGCCACGCGGGGGGCTATCCGATCGCGCGCGTCGTGTGCTTCAAGGACAGGACGATGGCACCCGCGAAGCCTGAGCTCGCCATCGGTTCGGCCGGTGGAGGTGTGTGGCGCGACCGCAAGGGCCATGCCTGGCTGGACGCGAACAACCGCGCGACGTGGGAGTACATCGTCGACGTCAGCCGAGAAGCCGCCGCCATGGGCTTTCTGGAGATCCAGTTCGACTACGTGCGCTTCCCCACCGACGGCAACGTCGCCTCGGCCGTCTACGCGAACGACGGAGGGGTGGACCCAGCCGCGATCCGCGGCTTCCTCGCCTACGCGCGTGAGGAGCTGCACGAGGCCGGGGTCCGGGTCAGCGCGGACATCTTCGGGCTGACGACCTACAAGGCCGTTGGCGAGGGCACCGGCGACGGCACGGGACAGCTCTTCGAAGACGTCATCTCCGAGGTCGACTACGTCTCGCCGATGGTCTATCCGTCGCACTACTACGCGGGCAACTACGGGCTCGCCAAGCCCGAGGCGAACCCCTACGAGGTCGTGTCTCGCGCCATGGACGAGGGCATGCGCCGTATCGAGGGCTACCGGGCAAAGATGCGACCGTGGCTCGAGGACTTCTCACTCACCGTCCCCCATCATCCCGGCCGCCTGACCGCGCAGCTGCGAGGCGCGTACGAGCAGGGCGTGGACTCGTGGCTGCTGTGGAACGCCGGCAACCGCTACAGCGTGCCCGCACTCGACCCGGTCCTGCGATCGAAGGCCAAGCCGCGCCCGCCCTCCATCCCGATAGCTGAGGCACCCCCGCCTGCAGAGCCTCCTGCCGAGCCGGCGGCGGCTGCGGAGGGGGGTGCATGATCGTCCGCGTCTCCTCCTTGTTGGCAGCGGTCGTACTGGCCGCCGCGTGTGGCGTCGGAGCGGGCGACAACAGCACCGGTGGCAGTGACAATGCCCCACCCGCTGCCGGCGGCGCACCGGCGAGCGACGAGGCCGCTGGCGCGCCGGCCGAGCCGAGCGCACCGCAGCTGTCCGAGGAGGAGCTGCGTCGACTGCGCGTGAACGAACTCGGACGTGTGCTCGTGATGGAGTGGCACGACGTCGATGGGGTGGACGGGCGCTGGGAGACCTCGCAGGCGACCTTCCGGGCGCAGATAAAAGAGCTCTACGACCGCGGCTATCGCCCTGTGACGGTCGAGGAGTTCGCCACCGGGAGCTTCCCGATCCCCGCCGGTACCTCACCGGTGGTGCTCACCTTCGACGACTCCTACGAGTCGCACTTCCGGCTGGGGGCTGACGGCGAGCCTGCCTCCAACTCTGTCGTGGGGATACTCGAGGAGTTCGAGCGTTCCCACCCCGACTGGCGGGGGACGGCTGCCTTCTACATCTACTGGCCGGTGCCGTTCCGTGTTCAGGAGCAGATCCCCACCAAGCTGCGCTGGCTGGCCGAGAACGGCTACGAGATCGGCAACCATTCGCTCAACCACGACGACCTGTCGAAGCTCGATGACCGCGGTGTCCAGCGCAGCCTCGCGCTCGCCCAGGCTGAGGTCGAGAAGGTCGTTCCCGGCTACCGGTTGGGCAGCCTCGCGCTGCCGTTCGGGCTGTGGCCCAAGAACAAGTCGCTCGCGGTCGACGGCTCGTTCGAGGGCGTCTCCTACCACCACGACGTCGTGCTGCTCGTCGGGTTCATGCCGACGCGCTCACCGCACCATGCTGAGTACAAGCCGATGGAGGTGCAGCGGGTGCAAGCCTACGCGCCCGAGTTCCGCAAATGGGTCGACTCGCTGGAGGGCCCCCGGGGAGGCCGCTTCGTCTCCGACGGTGACCCGGGCATGGTGACCTATCCGGCGGCGCTCCAGTCCGTTGCGAAGCCCCTCGGCGGTCGCCCGACGCGGGTCTACACCGATCCCACCAGCCAGAAGACCGCCACTCCCACCAGTCGCAAGACCGCCACCCCCTGACGAGGCAATCCACCCGAAGCTCACGCCGCGGATGCGGTAGTAGCTGGCTCGAGCAGTGTGAGACGGCCGGCGCTGGCATCGAGGCGGACTCGGACCCCGAGCGGCACGGCGAGCTGCCCGTCGGTGTGCCCGAGCTCGAGCCCGTGCAGCACCGGCACGCCGAGGTCGCCGAGCAGTTCGGCGATCACCTCCTCAGCGCTGGCGGACGGACGGTTCGCTGGCGGAGCACAGCCCCGCAGGGCGGCCACAGCAATTCCTACCACACGGTCGAGAAGACCTGCTCGCCGCAGCTGGACGAGCATGCGGTCGAGCCGGTAGGGCGCCTCGTGTACGTCCTCGAGCAGTAGGACCGCACCGTCGGTGTCGGGCTGGTCAGCGGTGCCGACAAGCGAACACAGGAGGGCGAGGTTTCCACCCACAAGTCGGCCTTCAGCGATGCCCCCCGCGACCGTCGTCGCGCTTGCCGGTTCTTCCGCCAGCGTGACGATCGCGGAGGGATCGGTCAGGAGGCGATGGAGTCTCGACGCACGCGGCCGGTCGCCGGCGAGGTCGCCGAGCTGTCCCACGAACGGGCCGTGGAAGGTGACGAGCCGCAGCCGTCGCCATGCCGCCACGAGCAGGGCGGTGGCATCGCTGAACCCTACGAGCACCTTGGGGTCGCGGCGCAGAGCCTCCCAGTCGAGGCGGTCCAGCAGGCGACTACTACCGTAGCCGCCTCGGGCCGCCCATACCGCCCGCAGGGCCGGGTCGCGGAAGGCGCTGTCGAGGTCGGCAGCACGAGCTGCGTCGTCGCCGGCAAGGTGCCCGCGGACGTCGTGGAGGTGGGGCATCGGGACTGGCTGGAAGCCCCAGTGTCGTAGCAGCTGCATGCCTGCGGCCAGCCTCGGGCGCGACAGTACCGGGCTGCCTGGGGCGACAACCGCGACCTGGTCGCCGGGGCGCAGCGCCAGCGGTCGTCGGACGTCGTCGGGACTCCTCAGCGGCGCGCGCCTTCGATGCCGGCACGCAGCGCCCGCACGAGCTCGGCCACGCGGCGGGGCGCGCTCGCGGGGTCTCCGTCCCCCACCGCCCGCACGAGTGCCGAGCCGACGATGACCCCGTCCGCGTAGGTTGCGACCTCCTGTGCCTGCTCGGGACTGGACACGCCGATCCCCACCGCGACAGGCAGGTCGGTCCGCTGCCGGATGCGCTCGACGAGCTGGCGTGCGTCAGCGAGGGAGTCGCGTACACCGGTCACGCCGAGCACGCTTGTCGCGTACACGAACCCACTGGAAATGGTGGCGATCGCGTCGAGGCGCGCCTCGCTGCTCGTCGGGGCCGCGAGGAACACGGTCGACAGGCCTTGTGCGCTGGCGCGGTCCCGCCACTCCCCCGCCTCCTCAACCGGCAGGTCCGGCAGGATCGCCCCTGCGAGCCCGACGGCGGCTGCGTCTGCGGCGAAGGCGGCGAGGCCTCGGGCGGCGGGAATCGTGTAGTAGGTCATGACGAGCGTGGGTACGTCGATGCTCCCAGTGAGTCGGGCGCAGAGAGCGAGGTCATCGTCGACGGTGGTCCCCTGCTCGAGCACGGCCTGGTTGGCGGCCTGGATAGTGGGGCCATCTATGACCGGGTCGCTGAAGGGAAAGCCCACCTCGAGCACGTCTGCGCCAGCTTCGGCCGCGGCGCGCAGGCAGGCCTCGGAGACGTCGAGGTCGGGATAACCGGCAGGAAGGTAGCAGACGAGTGCAGCCCGTTCAGCGTTCGCGCGCTCGATGGTGCCGCGCACAAGGTCTCCACCTCCAGTATCCCCGTCCGCCTGCGCCGCGACCCTCAGGTCGCGACTCCGGTCTCGTGGGGCCCCACCCGTCCGACCCCTCATGCGTCCGCCGCATCTTCCCACCCGCCCGGGCCTGCGTCCCTTTCCAGACCGAGCAGGCGGGCGACCTCGTCGACATCTTTGTCGCCTCGTCCCGACAACGTGACCACCACCTCCGCTCCGGGATCGAGCAGCCTGCGACCGTGGGCGAGTAGCCAACCGATCGCGTGCGCAGGTTCGAGGGCGGGGATGATGCCCTCGAGCTCGCAGAGGCGGCGGAACCCGGCCAGCGCCTCCGCGTCGCTGGCCGCGACATAGGTGGCGCGCCCCGTCTCTTTCAGCCAAGCGTGCTCGGGTCCCACACCGGGATAATCGAGGCCGGCGGAGATGCTGTGCGCCGGGAGTACCTGCCCGTCGGCGTCGATGAGAGCCCACGATCTTGCGCCGTGGAGCACGGCCTCGCGGCCTTCGCTCAGCGTCGCTGCCGACCGGCCAGTGCCGAGGCCCTCGCCGGCGGCTTCGACGCCGATGAGTTGGACCTCGCGGTGGGGTTGAAAGGCGTGGAAGGAACCAATGGCGTTGGACCCGCCGCCAACACAGGCGATGACCGCGTCGGGCAGGTGCCCGATGCGGCCTCTGAACTGGGTCAGGGCCTCCTCCCCGATCACGCGCTGCAGGTCACGGACGATGCCAGGAAAGGGGTGAGGCCCGACCACCGAGCCGATCAGATAGTGGGTCGTGGTGACGTTCGTGACCCAGTCCCGCATTGCCTCGTTGATTGCGTCCTTCAGGGTCCGGGTCCCGGCACTTACCGGTACGACCTCAGCCCCGAGCAGCCGCATACGCACGAGGTTCAGGCGCTGCCGGCGGCAGTCCTCCTCCCCCATGTAGATCACGCATCCGAGGCCGAGGAGCGCGGCAGCAGTCGCGGTGGCGACCCCGTGCTGACCAGCGCCGGTCTCGGCGATCAACCGCGGCTTGCCCATCCGCCGGGCGAGCAGGGCCTGGCCCAGCACGTTGTTCAGCTTGTGGCTTCCGGTGTGGGCGAGGTCCTCGCGCTTGAGATGGACGGCCACCCCCGCCGCCTCGGACAGCCGTTCGGCGAGGTAGAGCGGCGTCGGCCGTCCACCGTAGTCGCGGCGGAGCCGGTCGAGCTCGTCTTCGAAGCTCGGGTCGCGCTGTGCTGTCTCCCAGGCTGCGACGAGCTCCTCGAGCGCACCGAACAGGGCCTCGGGTACGAAGCGGCCCCCGAAGCGGCCGAAGTAACCCGGCTTCGCTCGTACGTCGTTGGGGACGGCCGCTGCCGAGTCGGGACTCACCGGTACTCCGATGCCGTCAGCGGTGTAGCCCCGGCCGAGACGAGCAGCGCGACAGAGGCGCGGGGGTCTGGCGCGGTCATGAGCGACTCCCCGACGAGGACCGCGTCGGCTCCCACCCGCGCCGCAGAGATGACGTCGTCGGGCCCCCGCACACCCGACTCGGCCACCGCAAGGACGCTGAATGGCAGGTGGGGGCGGACCCTGGCAAACAGCTTTCGGTCGACCTCGAACGTGCGCAGGTCCCGGGCATTGATGCCGATGAGGGTGGCGCCGGAGCCCACGGCCCGGTCGGCCTCATCCGCGTCGTGCACCTCGACGAGTGCGTCCACCCCAGCCTCGACGCACGTGTCCACGAGTGCCGTCAGCGCTTCGTCACTCAACGCGGCGACGATGAGTAGCACCGCCGCGGCACCGGCAGCCCGAGCCTGCCATACCTGATAGGGGTGGACGATGAAGTCCTTGCAGAGCGTCGGGAACCCGAGTGTCGCGACTGCAACGAGGTCAGTGAGGCTGCCGCGGAATCGGCTCGGCTCGGTGAGTACCGAGATGGCGGCGGCACCGCCGTCGCGGTACGCGAGCGCGAGTGCGGCGGGGTCGACATCGGGCCCGAGCGCACCCATCGAGGGCGAAGCCCGCTTCACCTCGGCGATGACCGCCACCCCCGGCCCCGACAGGGCGGCTCGGAATGATGGTGGCGGCGGGGTGCGGAGTGCCCGGGACCGCAGGTCCGGCAGCGGCTCGCGGGCCCGGGCGGCGACGACGCGGGCGCGCGCGCCACCTAGCAGTTCGTCCAGGTAGGTGGTCACGCGCCTCTCCTTGATCGAAAAGACATCCTACGCGGGAGTCTCCTGAAGGTTGACGGGCCAGTTTTCGTCGTCGGGTAGCTCCACCGCGAGCTCGTCGGCGATCGCGTGCGCTCGGTGGCGCAGCTCGTCGGCCCGTTCCTCGTCCCCCTGTCTGCCACGAGCGCGCAGCATCTGGGCGT
>JALYGD010000310.1 GCA_030777265.1 Actinomycetota bacterium
GCTGTCTCTCGGTCCAGATGCGTACGAAAAACAGTTCCGCCCCTTGGTTGGCCACGCTCGTGCCAGTCCTGTTCGCGCTGTCGATGGTCGCGCTCGGGGCCTGCTCGGACGGCGAGTTCGACGATAATTCGCTCGTGTCATTGCCTCGAGCGAACGAGGCCAATGAGCCGCCCCTGCCCAAGATGGAAGGCGCGCCGCCAGCTGATCTGCTGGTGCGCGACTTCAGGCAAGGATCTGGTGAAGCGGTCGAGGGCGATCGGCTTCTCGTCATCAATTTCGTTGTCGCCGAGTGGGGGTCGGCAGAGTTGCTTGATTCCACGTCTCGCCGTGGGATCGCACGGGTCTGGCCGTATGGAAGGGGAAAGCTGATAGCTGGCGTCGAAGACGGGCTGGAGGGGATGCGCGAAGGGGGCCGGAGACTCATTGTGGTTCCGCCCGAGCTTGCTTATGCGGACGAACCGCTCCCAGGAACCTCCGGCGACCTCCCCTTGGTCTTCGTGGTCGATCTCATCGAGGTGGGCCCCCGGCCGTCGGAACAAAGCTAGCTCTCGTAACGTCCCGGCGTGCTTGGGATCCGGTAACTGCAAACAGTCGGAGCCACGGTGTCATGGCTCGGAGTGGCCGGCGGTGTAGCCCGAGCGTAGGGTGCCCGCGAGGCGGCGGCGCCGTGGCGGGTGAGGTAGCCGGGCTGGCGACCGAAGGTCGCCGGGTGGGCGGGAAATGGTGGAGGGGGATGGCGCGGGCAGATCCGGTATGTTCGCGCGAGCACGTCGCTGGCTAGGGCTACGCCGCGGTGTACGGGAGGTACCCGCGTCGCCCTCGTTCGCTCCTACAGCCTCCGCACAGGACTTCATGTGGGAGCAGGTGCAGGAAGCCACGTTCCGGATTCGCAACCTGTCGAGCCTCGCGCTCGGAGCGGGCGCAGGGTTCGGCGTCAGTCCACATCTGATCGTTACCAACCGGCACGTGGTGGAAGGCCGGGACGGGCCGAAAGCTCGGGCGGGCGGGCCAGATGATGACCCGCTTGAAGTCTCGACCTGGGATGGGCGGGTGGTGGAGGTTGAAGCGACGGACATGGCGCACGGCCATGACCTGGCGGCGCTGAGAACCGGTCGAAAGTTGCAGGGGGCGGTCGAGTTCGCGCAGCGCCCGGCTTGCGCGGGAGACCTGGTTCATGTCGTCGGCTATCCGCTGGGGGGCCAGTTCACGATGATCCGGGGACTCGTCGTCGACCAGATCGAAGGGCCGGCCCTCGGAGACCAGTCTCACGTGCTCCGGGTGAAGGCGGTCGTGTTACCCGGCTACTCGGGTGGGCCGATTCTCAACGTTCGGGGCGAGGTCGTCGGCATCGTCTACGCACTCGGACGAGCAACCAGATACGCGCTCGCGATTCCGGTGTCGTCACTCTCACATTGGCTCGCGAGTGCATCGCTCCCCCATGTCAGGCCTGTGCAAGCCAGTCGGGGCGAGTCACCTGATGAGAAGGCAGAAGCGTAGGCTCGCGCTCTGCTCGCACAAGACGAGGTGGTATGACACGCAGAGGTCTGGCCGGCATCGTCCTGGTCCTTCTGGTTCTTGCAGCCACAGTCGTGCTGGTGTTGGTTCCGGCACGCTCTGGTCGCATCTCCGCCGGCGACGCCGTGGCGGTTGTACACCTTGCCGGGCCGATACAGGACAGCGTCGCGGCACCGTTCGGTGCGGCGGTGACACCCGTCGCGCTCCGTGAACGACTCGAGACCGCGGAGAGCGATCCGTCGGTCCGGGCGGTGGTGCTGCGAGTCGACAGCCCGGGCGGCACCGTCGCGGCCTCCCAGGAGATGGCGGCGATGATCGCTGACTTCCCGCTGCCGGTCGTGGTGTCGATGGGTGATGTCGCGGCCTCCGGCGGGTACTACATCGCTGCCAGCGCCGACCGCATCGTCGCCCAACCAGGGACTCTGACCGGGAGCATCGGTGTCATCCTGACCGTGCTCGACGTGCAGGGGCTGTTGGACAAGATCGGAGTGAAGCTGGACACGGTGACCGCCGGGGAGCACAAGGACATGCTCCTGCCCGGCCGTCTGACACCCGAGGGAAGGGCGATCCTCCAGGTCATAACGGATCAGCTCTATGGGCAGTTCGTGACCGCGGTCGCCGAGGGCCGCGGGCTGGCCGAGCAGGAGGTCCGCGCGCTGGCCACGGGGCAGCCGTACACGGGCGCGCAGGCGCTCGAGCTCGGCCTGGTCGACGCGCTCGGGGGGTTGGAGACCGCCGTCGACCAGGCCGAGGAACTGGCCGGGATCGACGACGCCGAGCTCGTCGAGCTCCGCCCGTCGTTCCTCGACCAGCTCTTCGGAAGCTCGGGCGGCTTGGAGGGCTCACTGGGACGGCTGGTGGGCCGTGACATGAACGTCGACGACCTCACCCTGCTGCGCACACTGCTCGACGGCCTCGAGGCGCCCCGCTACGGGAGCTCGTGGTGACTCATCAGGGCCAGCCAGGCCAGCCGTGGGATGAGACCGGGATCGGCCGGGACGGGCCGAAGGCCCGGGCGGGCGGGGAGAACGCCGAGCCAGCTGCGGCGGACGAGGGGCTGCTCGAGACGGTCGTGAGCATCCTCACGCGACCGGTGCCGACATTGCGGCGCTTGACAGCCCTGCCGCGGGTGGGGTGGGCGGTGGTCGTGACGGTCGTCATCGCGGTGCTGACGTGGGTGGCCGCCGCTGCGCAGTTCGGGACCGGCCCGCCGGGCACCGGGGGACTACCGCTGGAACTCGCGGAGCTGCGGGGACCGGTCATGGTCGGGGCCGTCGTGGCCGGCCCCATCATCAGCCTGATCGGACTCACGATCTGGGCTGCCATCCTGCACGGACTGAGCCTGCTGCTGCGAGGCGAAGGCTCCTACCCGGGGCTCTTCACCGGCCTGGCCTTCGCGAACGTGCCGTCGGCGCTGACGGTGGTCGGACAGCTGCTGGGA
>JALYGD010000311.1 GCA_030777265.1 Actinomycetota bacterium
CCGGCAGGAAGGCCGGGTTGCCGTCGTTCTGGTTGGGGACTTCGAGATCCAGATCGAACTTCGTGTCCTGGTAGTAGGTGCGGTAGGTGGGGGTGTCGGGTGCCTGCTGGATCCTCACGTCGATGCCCACGTCTTTCAGTTGGGCCTGGAGGAACTGGAACGCGGCCGCGGGGACCTCCGCCCACCCGATCAGCGTCAGCTCCAACCGCCGCCCGTCCCTGACCCTGATGCCGTCGCCACCAGGCCTCCAGCCGGCCTCGTCGAGGATGCGGCGTGCCTCGTCGGGGTCGAACGGCACCGGCTGGACCAGGTCGGCGTGGGGGCCCAGCACCCGGCCGGGCGCCATCCACCGTCCCGGCTCGGCATTCCCGGCGAACACGACATCGACGTAGGCCTCCCGGTCGATGGCGAGGCTGACCGCCTGGCGGATGGCCTTGTCCGCCCCCAGGTCGTGCGGCGGCTGTCCGGTCGTGTTGATGTAGATGAGCTGGTTGCGCCCTACCGGGGCGCGCACGATGTTGAAGTCACCCTGGGATTCGAGTGCCGGCACCGAGTCCGGCGGTACGTCCAGGGCCATGTCGACCTCCCCGGACTTCAGCGCTTCGATCCGGGTCTGCGCGTCGGGGAGGAAGCGCACCTCCATGCGGCCGACCTGCGGCTTCTCGCCCCAGTAGTCCTCGAAGCGTTCGACCACCGCGGTCTGGCCGGGGAGGTAGTCGACCACCCTGAACGGTCCGGTGCCGACGGGCGGGGTGCTGTCGAAGTGCATCCCTCGGGGGACGATCGCACCCTCGGGGTGGAGGATCTGCTCGGGCAGCCTCAGGTTGGGCACGGCCGGGGTGATGTCGACGGTGTAGTCGTCGACCATCTTCACCGAGTCGGGACCGAGCGTGTTGACGACCGTGGTCAGCTTCCTGCCCTCCATCTGTCGCTCCGCCCAGCTCCACATGACGTCGTCGGCGGTGAGGTCGCTGCCGTCGTGGAACTTCACGCCTCTGCGGATGTGGAAGCGCCAGGTGTTGGGCGGGACGAGTTCCCATGATTCGGCGAGCCCCGGGTTGAGGCTGTAGTCGGACCCGAGCACGATGAGCGGCTCATAGACGTTGACGTTCAGGGGGTAGGCGAAGGTGGTCGACTCGGCCCCCTGCCCTTCAGACGGCCAGGTGTCTTCGCCCGCGGCGATGCGCACCTCGACCTCGCTAGGGGGAGCCTCGCCACCGCCGGCCTGGGGAGGGGCGGTGCCGCTCCCGCTGCAACCCACGGCTGCGAGGCTGAAGATGAGACAGGCGAGAAGGGACTTCCAGCGCATCTAGCCGTCCTCCCTTTGGCTTGGCCGCAAAGCACCGCGCCCTCCCGTTCGGAGGGTTTGTCGGCGCGCCTCATCCCACCGCGGTCGCCCGCGTGGGCCGGACGAGTGCACTTCCTCACTGCGGCGTTGTGAACCTAACCAGATAGACATCTTCCGGTGAAGATGCGTGGCACATCCAGTGGTTGTCGCTGCAGGCCGGCACCGCCTGCGACCACCCCTCGATCCCAGGAGTCGCGGTCCTTCGGTTGCGTCATTGCGTGACCATCGCATCTCGACCGCTTCGGGAGCACGGTGGTCAGGACGGCGGGGGGGGCGCCGCTACCGTGGCAGCAGCCCTGCGTAGGAGCAGGCGATTGGGGCCGGGAGGAGCAAGAGGTGGGCCTGGTGATGGCGGCGGTCGGTACCGTCCTTATCGTGCTGGGAACGGTCGATGCGCTGGGCACGACCCTGCGGGTCAGCAGACGCGGCGGCGTCATGGTGCGGTGGCTGGGCCAGGCGGTCTGGAGGCTGCTGATCGCCGTCGATCGGCGGCTGCCGGGGCCCCCCAGGCTGCGCTATCTCGGCGGGTCGATCGTGACCCTCGTCGTCGTGTTCACGTGGATCGCGCTGACTGTCGCCGGCTGGTTCCTGATCTTTTCCTCCTCACGTCAGGCTGTCGTGGCCTCGCCCGAGCAGTTCCCGGCGAATGGCTGGTCCAGGCTGGCCTATGCCATGTACACCGTCTTCACCCTGGGTGGGGGGGGTCTGCAAGCGCCCACGACGCTATGGCAGCTCCTCTCGGGGGTGGCAGCAGGTACGGGACTATTCCTGATCACGCTGGCCATCACCTATCTCATGCCCTTGACTTCGGCAGCGTCGGAACGTCGCCGCGTCGCACGGGTGCTTACGGCGTTGGGGCGCTCACCTGCGGCGATCGTCACCGACGCTTGGGACGGCACTGGTTTCTCCGTTCTCGGCCAACAATTGCTGTTGCTGACGTCCGAGCTGACGCAGCTGGCCGAGCATCACCTCACCTACCCGCTCCTGCACTACTTTCAAACCGCTGACCTCGAGGCCGCGATCGGCCCTGCCGTCGCGCGACTCGACGAGGCGATGCTGCTGCTGCGCGGCGTCGTCGAGCCTTCCGTCCAACCGCCCGTAAGTGCGGTGGAACCGCCTCGCGTGGCCGTCACGAGCTTCTTGGCCACCATCCCCGAGGTCTTCCTCGATCCCGCCGAGGACGTTCCCCCATCACCGGGGTTCGACGAGCTCAAGTCCGCCGGCGTGCCGTGCCGAGCGCCGGAGGAAGTCGATGAGGTCCTCGAGCAGCAGGTCGAACGTCGCCGGCTTCTGCGCGGGCTGGTACGGAGCTCGGGTTGGAGCTGGGAGGGGAGCGTGCGCTGACCGCATGGGCACCCTCTGGCTGGGTAAGCCTCGATCCAAGGCGGCAGGCTGACCGCGCTGTGCTCCACACCGGGGGCAGATCGACGTCGAGATGCGAGAAGCCGAAACTGCCAGGAGGAAGCTTGTGGACGCCATCGACTTTCTGACCGAGCAGCATCGTGAGACCGAGTCCCTCTTCGAGGACTTCCTGCAGACGGACGACAGCTCCCGGCGGCGCGAAATCGTCGACGAGATCATCGAGGACCTGCAGCTGCACACGGCCTTGGAGGAGGAGATCTTCTATCCGGCGCTCGGAGACGCCATCCCCGAGCTGAAGCCGGAGCTGCTCGAGGACTTCGAAGAGCATCACGCCGTGCAACTGCTCCTCAAGGAGCTCGCGGACATGGGCCCTGACCACGAGCGCTTCGCGGCCAAGGTCTCGGTCGTCAAGGAGCATATGCAGCACCACGTGGAGGATGAGGAGAGCGAGCTCTTCCCCCGCGTGCGCGACGAGCTCGACCAGGACCGGCTCAACGAGCTGGGCCGGCAGTTACAGCAGCGGGCCCAGCGGGAGAGCCATTCGCAGGAGGAGCTGCGCGAGCGCGCCCGGGAGCTCGACATCGAGGGGCGTTCGAAGATGTCGAAGGAAGAGCTCGTCGAAGAGATCGAGGAGCGGGAGTAGGCGCCGCAGGGCGGTGCGGCCGCTCGAGCCGAGCAGCGCGCTCCGTTCTTCCGGCTCGACCTCCGGGACGGGCTGGAGGCCCGGGCGGGCCAATGCTGGTCGCCGCTACGAGCGTTCGACCGGCCCGCCCGGCTCGATCGAGTCCGGGATCTCGCCGAGGATGCGACGGGCTGCGGCGGCAGGCGGGAGGTGGTCGACGTCGACGGCGACGTCGGCCACCTCAGCGTAGAGGTGCCGACGTTGTCGCTCCATCGCTTGCAGCACTGCCAAGGGGTCCTCGCCGAGCAGCGGCCGCGGCGCTTCTCCTGCCACGCGTACGGCCAGGGTTTCAGGCTTCGCTCGCAGCCACGCCACGAATGCTTCGCGCAGCCGGTACCGGGCGGTCTCGTCGAGGACGACACCGGCAGCGGCGGCGATGACTGCTGGTACGGGGGAAGCGAGGGCTCGGTTGAGGGCCTCGTCCTCGAGCCGTCGCATCTCGTCGACTCCAGCGCGCTGGCTGATCTCCGCGACGGTCATCCCGGTCATCTTGCGTACGTGAACATCGCTGTCGAGGAGCGGACGATCGAGTAGCAGGGCCAGCTCGCGGCCGGTGGACGTCTTGCCGGACCCCATGAGCCCGACAAGCACGATGTGGTGAGGCAAGGGTTCCTGGGCCGTGTCGATCTAGCGGAAGACCGCATGCGGCGAGCGCCGGCGGCGCTCGGTGCGAAGTCGTCGGCCGTCCAACTGGCCGAACTCGTTCTCGGGCACGCACTCGAGCGCCCAGTATCCATCCTCCCAGCGCGAGGCCTCGTTGCGGGCCCAGGAGCTGTTGATCAGGCGCTCGGCGAGGGAGCGGTCGGTCCAGACCGTGAGGAGGTAGACCTCTCCGGGGCGTCCGAAGCCGACCGCGGCTTCGAGGAGCTCGGGGTGGGTGCGTAGGCGTCGACGCACCCCTCGGAGTCGCGCGTAGGCGAGAGGCAAGCGGTGGAGGGGAGCAGCTATGCGAACGACGGCACCCCCGGCTCCCTCTACTTGTGCCCGCCGTAGACGTGCGGTCTTGACGTTGTCGTAGGTAGCGACACCGTCGGGCCCGATGGCTTCGCGCAGTGCCGGGATTCCGGCGAGCACGGTGTGGAGGACGTCGCCGGAGGCGTTGCCCTGTTCGACCGGCGACGCTTCCTGCTCGGGTCGTGACATGGACACGCCGGACCAGGACCCCACCTCCCGGTACCCCGGCCGCCAACGCATGAGCCAGAACGAGCTCAGCCATTCCGCGAACCGCCACATGATGGCGCCGTGAGCGTCGGAGCGGACGAACTCCTGCATGGCGTGAGGGCTACGCCATACCGTGATGGTCCAGAACTCCGTCGGCCCGGCTACGACGCTGGCCCATCGCATCAGGCCCTCAGTGGAGGCGAGCTGGCGTCTGATCTGCAGCGTCGCCATCATCATGGCCGGGAAGAATCGGACGCTGCGCAGCCTCGAGTGGGTCGTGACGACGAGTAACCGCTCGGGCGGCGACACGGGGGAGGTTCCTCCTACTGGACAGGTGCTGCGAGCAGGCCGTCGAGGAAGCCGACTACCCGGTCGACCTCGGCACGGACCTCCTCCGACGGGGCGGCAGTCACCGAGATGCCCGCCCGGTCGGCATCAGCCACCAACGGGTCGTAGGGGACGATCCCGGCCAGCGGAACGTTGAACTCCGCGGCCGTGCGCTCGAAGAAGCCCGCGTCGCCGGGCAGCCGGGCCTTGTTGCCGAGCCCGTAGACGCGTCGGATCCCGAGCTCCTCCGCCAGGCTGATGGTCCGGGCCGCGGTGATCACCGACTTCCGACTCGGTTCCATGACCACGAGGAGGAGGTCGGCATAGGCAAGCGTCCCCCCGGAGCGGCTGAGGTGCTCGAGGCCCGCCTCCATGTCGATGATGGTGACGTCTGTCTGCTCGTCGACCGCCTGGCCGAGCAGACTGCGGACGGTGGCATGTCCTCCGCAGGTGCAACCTCCTCCGGCCTGGTCGACGCGCAGGGCGGAGAGGAGGGTCGGCCCGGCAGGGGTCTGCCGGCCATAGGTGTCGATGAGCGCGGCGGCCGTCATGTTCCCTGAGCCCTGGCCGACGAGGACCGAGCGCGGGAGGGTCGGAATGGCCTCCGTCTGCTGGAGTGTGAGCCCGAGCGAAATGCCGAGATTCGGGTTGGAGTCGGTGTCGATCGCGACGACCGAGCGTCCACGCGCCACGTAGGACTGAGCAACAAGCGCAGAGACGGTTGTCTTGCCGACTCCGCCTTTGCCGACGATCCCGACCTTCATGTTCACCCTTCCTTCTGCACGTCCCGGCCGCCCACGGGCGCAGCGGGAGCGTCCTGGGCTTCTGGGCGCCATCCCCGCTGTAGTGGTAGGAAATCTCATGACCACTGTACGCAGAGGTTGCTGAGCCGTCGAGCGCGGCGGGACTGTGGTGAGTTGCGGGGCGGAACGCGCTTGCTCTGCTTCCTACAGCGCTGGGCGACGCGCGCGAGGGGGGGAGCGACGATCGCGCCCGGTGGTGCAAGCCGGCTTGCTCCGGTAGCTTGGGGTGACGAGCCGAGCTACTCGTGTCCGGTAGCTCGATGGATTCCAAGCGGGTGGCGCGCTGTGTCGGGAAGCTTGCAAGAAGGCGACGAATCGGTCGTGAGCAGTGATCCAATGAGCAGTGACCCGATGAGCGGGGCTCCGGTGGAAGAAGCACCGCCCCAGAGCTTTCCCGAGCTGTTGGCCCGGCTCGAGGAGCTCTTCGTCCTGGTCGAAAGCCTCGAAGACTCTTCCCGCCAGGTCGTGTTCGAGTTCCTCGACAACGTCGACCTGCTCCACCGCACGGCGATCAACCACCTCGGGGCCGTCATCTCCGACCGGATAGGCGAGCTGCGTGAAGATCCGGTCATCGCCTGGCTGTTCGACGCCTACGGGGTGGGCGTGGACGAGCACGGCGTCGCGGAGGACGCGCTCGAGTCCATTCGTCCCTACATCCACTCTCACGGGGGCGAGGTGGAGGTCCTCAGTGTGGAAGCGGGTGTCGTCCACGTGCGCATGTCCGGTGCCTGCTCGGGTTGCACGGCCTCGGCGATCACGTTGAAACAGGGGGTCGAGGACGCGCTGCGGGAAGGGTTCCCGGACTTCGTCGCCCTCACTGTCGAGGAGGATGACGCCGCCCCACACGCACCGCCGGGCGCGACACTTCTGCAGATCCAACCTCGGCCGAGTTGAGTCGCGGGCTCGGGGTCGGGGCGGGCGGGAAAGTTCGGGAAGGGCCGGAGGCCCGGGCGGGGAACCGTCAGTCCCACGGGACCCCAAGTTCTCCCACGACACGCCGCACCTCGCCGACCGCGACCTCGGCCGCGCGGGCGACTTCGGGGGAGAGGCCCATGCCGAGATGGTCCGGATCGCTGAGCTGGCAGCCCACGACAAGCGTCGAGGCCGGGAGCACTCCGAGGGCACGGGCGAGAGTGAAGGCGCGCTCCGGGGTGGCGTAGTGCATATCCGCAAGCTGGTCGCGCCGCTGGAAAAGCGGCAGATCGGCTACGTCGGGGACGTCGGGACGGATGACGAGCAGCGTGCCGGGAGGCCGACCGAGGTCTAGCGCGTCGATGACGACGAGCGCGTCGGCCTTTTCGAGGAGATGCTGGACGAGGTGGATGCCGCCGATGCCGACCTCGACGACCTCGACCCCATTCGGGATGGGCTCCTCCAGGAGCCGCTGTGCGACGGCGACCCCGAAGCCGTCGTCGCCCCGGAGCACGTTGCCAAAGCCGGCCACGACTACCCGCACCCGTCGTCCGATGCTCGCTCGTAGGATGGAACTGTGACAGACGATATCGAGGAGCGCCTCGCCGAGCTGCGCGGCCGCCTTCTGAGTTACCGGGCGGACCGCTTCCCTCTCGAGCACGCCATAACCCAGTTCCACCTCGGAACGACGCTCATCGAGGCCGGGCAACCGGACGCGGCGCTGACTGTGCTGCGCACGTGCGCTGGGCTCTTCGAGCGTGAGGGGATGCCCGTCGAGCAGGCGAAGGCGCTGAACATGTTCGGAGCTGCGCTCCGCACCGCGGGCCGTGTGGACGAGGCGGCGGATACGTTCGAACGCGCCGGGCAGCTCTTCGAGGCCCACAGTCAGCCGCTCGAGCGTGGGGCGGCGCTGTTCAATCTCGGCCTCGTGCGCCGGGACCTCGGCGATCTCGACGCGGCGGGGAAGTGCTTCCAGCAAGCGGGGGAGCTGTTCGAGGACGGCCGTCGCCTGGCTCAGGCTTCCGCGGCCGCGCGTGAGCTCGGAACTACGGAGTTCGCCGCCGGGCGCCTCGACACCGCTCGTCCTGCCCTCGCCCAGGCGCTCGAGCTCGCCGAGCGCGCCGGCGACCATGCGGGCCTCGGCGCTGCCGCAAATCCCCTCGGGCTCGTCGAGCTCGCTCTCGGGCACACCGACGAGGCGGTGGCCGCCTTCCAGCACGCCCTCGGCGCAAATCCGAGAACGTTGCGGGCGGAGGGCTACAGCATGGCGAAGGCGAACCTCGCACTCGCCTACGAGCAGGGCGGCGCTGCGGCTCGGGCACGACTTGCCGCGCGCCAGGCGCTCTCCACCCCGGCCGCGCCCGTACCCGTCCGTGAGCAGGCCACTGCCGTGCTCACCCGGCTCGGCGACGGCCCGGGCGACCTCCTCACCGTGCTCGACGAGGAGCCGCAGGAGCGGTGGCCAGCCGTGATCCGCGAGGAGCTCCTCCGCTGGCTCGACGCGGAGGCTGACGAGCGCCAAGCGGAGTCGGGGGCGTGGGTGGAGGGGGTGCTGGCGCGCACGGGTGTAAGCATCGAGCTCGCCTACGCCTGGCTCGAGGTGCTCCTCGAGCTGCCCCCCGATGCCATGGAGACCCTCATCCGTAGCACCATCGAGTCTCTGCGCGGACGCGACCGCGAGCCGGTCGAACACTTCCGGGACCACGTGGGACGGGCCATGGCCCGATTCCATGTCCCGCAGTGGGAGCGCCTGCGCGAGACCTTCAACCGGTTGGCCAGCGAGCTCGGCGAGGAGCCGGCATGGGTCTAGGCGATGACCTGTCGTCGGAGGCGTTGACGGAGGTCATGCCCGGGCGACCGGTCCGGACCTACCCGGCGCTCCTGTCCACTTCGGCTGATGCCTTCGCCTGGGCCCGCGCCGGGGCGCCCGAAGGGGCGGTCGTGGTGGCCGACTACCAGGCATCGCCGCGTGGCCGTGCCGGCCTGCCATGGGAGGTCCGTCCCGGTGAAGGTCTGGGCTTCTCGCTCGTCCTCCGACCACAGCTGCCCCCCGAGCGGGAAGGCTGGCTCTACACCGTCGCAGTCTCGGGTATTGGCGACGTGATCGGTCCGGAGGCGAGGATCCGCTGGCCGGACGAGGTTCTGCGTGATGGGGCCCCCGCCGGCGCTGTCGGAGTCCACGTCGAACTCGGACCGCAAACCAGCGACTGGGCGGTGGTGACCGCTCTTGTGGTCGAAGCGCAACCGGCGCGGGCGCCCCTCCTGGCCCGGCTCATCGAGGCGATCGAGGACCGCTACCACGGTCAGGCGGAGGCGGTTCTGAACGATTATCTGCCCCGCTGCGAGACCCTGGGGAGGCGGGTGCGGGCGCGTCTCATCCCGCTGGGACCGAGCGGTCCGCAGGTCGTTGGCGTTGCTGTCAACTGCCTCGATGACGGGGCGCTCGTCCTCGAGACGGACAGGGGCGGCCGCGTGGCTGTCCGGCCGCAGAACCTCGGCATCCTCGAGGAAGCCCTCTGACCCTTCCATGTCGCTGATCGAAAGAGGCCGCGCCAGGAGCCATTGGCGCGGCCTCGACGTCCACCCTGTGACGGGCGGCCCCTTCACGGGGGCCTGCTACCTGCTGCTTTGGGACACCCTCAACACGTAGTTCTGAAGCGTCTTCGAGACGTTCTTGACCCCGTGCTTGTTGCGTAGGTGTTCGGCGACCTCCTGGACGAGCTCTTGCTCGGAGTCCGCCTTGAAGTGTCCGCTACAGGTAGCTCCGGCGTCCCTTCAGCGAAACTCGTGGGGCACGATCTCTCCTTCGTACGACCGGACGTTTCGGTCGTACTCTAGGACTTTACGTCGTGCTCCACCTCACCGGCTAGCGGGCTGGGGTCCGCGATCCCCTCGCTCCCGATGGAGGGCATTCTCCAGTGCCTCGTTCGCGTCGCTGAGCTCACTGTTGATTGCGGTGATGACCGGTCCGAGCTGCTCCGTCTGGTTGCTGATCGACCACAGCCCGGCGAGGACTGTTCCGAGTTGGAAGTTCACACGCTTCAGGATGACTGCGACGGTGATCAGGTAGACGGCGAGCGCGGCCACGGTGAGGACCGTGCCGATGATCGTGACGATGGCGACCGGTTGCATGACCCGCTCCTCCTCACAGTACCCGATTGAGGGCATTGCCGTAGCGCTGGAGATCTGACCCTACCCGGGCGGCGGCCTGACGTGTCTGCCCGAGCTCCTCCACGGCGTCGAGCTGACCGACCATGGCCACACCGTGCTCGAGAATGTCGGCGGTGTAGCGTCCGATCACGATCACGCTCATGAGGAGCCGGTGCAGGAGCAGCACGACGACGGGGATGATGACGAACAGGAACACCACATTGCCGACCCACCACAGCCAGATCATCTGTTCCTCCGATCGCTGCTAGCGCCCATCCTCGTCACCGCCGCTCGGCGAGGCGTTCCGCCTTGCCGGCTACGCTCGAGGCAGCCCCTCCGAGCTCGTCCAGCGCTCGGTTCATCCGCCTTGCACCAGGACCGATCTGGCTCACCTGCGACTCGACCGCTCGCACTCCGAACGCCACCGTACCGAGGGTGTCGCCGATCTCGCGCAGGCGCTTCGTGAGGACGATGAGGTAGAGGGCCAGGACGACCACGAGGAGGACAACCTCGGTGACGGTGAGGATGACTAGCGTCGTCGTACTCATCGCTGCCCCAGTAGTTCGTCGTGGAGACGCACCTCGTCGCGGGTCTCCTCCAAGTTGATTGCGACCGCATCGAGTTGCCACATGGTGGCGGTGTTCGCGGCGAAACGCGTTGCCGTGTCCCACAGGACGTGCACGCCCCGATTGATCTGGTTCACGAAGCGCACGAGCAGGCCCAGGAGCGCAATGACCGCGACCAGCACCACCCCCCCGATCCCCAGCGCGATCTGCCAGGCGCTGACCTCCGCCGGCTCGAGCGCAAGAACGGACGTTAGTTCCATCAGCGAGACCATCTGTGCTCCAGTTCCTGCCGCGCGCTGCGAGCATTATCGCGGATCGCCTGTACCGTCTCGTTGGTTCTCTGCAGCTCCCAGGCTGGCAGGGTGGACATGCGGCCGGCGTGAAGGGCGCGCGTTCCTTCCTGCGCCTGACGCGCGATGCGGGATGCGAGCATGAGGATCGTCGCGGCGATGATGACGACGACGACGATCACGATGAAAAAGAGCGCGAGACCGACATACCATTGCGTCATGTGCGGCTCACCGAATTCGTGCTCCGCCAGCTGTATTGGCGCGAGTAAAGCTAATCGCACGGATCACCTCCAGCAGCGTCAACAGTGTTAGCCGCAAGCAGCCTGGTAGATGCGCTTACCACGCAAGTCTAAGCTGAACGCGCCAGGCCCGGGAAGGACGATCGGGCGTACAGGGGGACGTTTCTCCGTGCCGGAGGACCGTCTGAACAGGGACTGGGAGCGGTATGCGCGTGCGTCGAAGGTGGTTGGTGATCGGGGTTGGCGTGGTGCTTGCCGTCGTCATAGTGGTGGTCGGAGCGATTGCGGGTCAGCGGCTGGTGGGGCGGGAGCAGTCCCCAACCGCTGGGGCCCCCGAGCCGGCCGAGGGGGCAACGGGCCCCGGACCACCCTCGAATCCAACCGGAGAGTTCGTCGAGTTCCGCCACGAGCCCCTCGGTATCGCCATCTCCTACCCCGCGAGCTGGACCAGGATCCCGCGGCCCCAGGATCCCCAGGTCCTCCTGGTCGCCGCCGGGAGCCCCCACGAGTCGTTCCTTGTGCGGTCGATCGCGCTGGGCGCCCCGATCCCGCCCGAGAAGGTTCCCGAGCTGAGGCAGCTCACCGATCAGATGGTGACCTCGGGCAGCGGCGTGAAGCTCCTGGCCGAGCCGAGGCAGATCGAGTTGGCGGGCCTGCCTGGCTACTACTACTTCTACTCGTTCCAGGAGGCTCAGACCGGACAGACGGGAGCGCATGCGCACTACTTCCTGGCCAAGGGAGATCACCTGCTCATCCTCGTCTTCCAGGCCCTGCCGCTCGAGGAGTTTCCGCGCCTGGCGCCGGTCTTCGACCAGATCGCCGAGTCGCTGCGGGTCCTGCCGCAGGGGTAGATCG
>JALYGD010000312.1 GCA_030777265.1 Actinomycetota bacterium
GTGCGGCTCCGAGGACGGCGAGTGCGGTGCCACTGATCGCCGTCGACTGCACGACGAGGGTCTCCTCCGCGAGTTGGACCCACGGGACGCCGGCCGGATCCAGCGCGCCCGGCGTCTTGACTTGCACGGTGACTGGAATCCGGCCCGAGGCTTGCGCGACCGTCCGGAACGATATCGTCTGCGCCCCGCCTTCGGTCAAGGTCACCAGGCGGGCGTCGCCGTCGGAGAACTCCAGCTTCGACGAGTCGAGCACGACAACAACCTGGATAGGTCCGCCCTGAGGACGTGCCACCGTGACCGGGATGGTTCCCTCAGTATCAGTGAGCGTCACGCGCGCGTTCTCCGGCAGCTCGATGCGCCCGAAGCCGGCCTCTACGGAAGTAACGACGTCGGCGACAAGGGCTCGAGCCCGTTCGGGGTCGTCCTCGAGCCACCAGGATGACGGTGCACGCAACAGCGTGCGATCGAGTTCGCCGAGGGTTCGCCCCGCGATCTCGTCGGTCGCTTCAGGTAACGCCGGCTGGAGGGCCGCCAGGCGTTCGCGCACCCCGCGGATCTCTTCAGCCAGTCCAGCCGGCAGCTCGTTTTGCGGTAGGCGATCGAGGCGAGCTCTGCTCGGGCGGGAGCCGTAGCTGCTGACGAGGTTTTCGAGCTCGACGAGCTGAACCCAGGGCGCCACGGCGAGAGCACTCAGCAACTCATTGACGGCGCGAGGTGGAGGGTCCCAGTCCGGCGGTGGGAGCAGGACGAGGCCGCGCCCTTCGGCATTCGGCCGTTCGAGGTGGACCAATGCTGTCTCGGCGAGGATACGTTGCACCGCGACGGAGGAACTATGCGCGTCGTGGAGGTTTGCCAGGAGCTCTTGTAGCCAGGGGTCTGCGACCGCGGCGGCAACGTTTGCGCTGCCGCCAGCAAGCGCCTGCACCGGCTCGGGTGTCCGCCTCGGCTTGCCTTCGGGGTCATCTCCCCCCTCGGCAAACTGCTGCCAGCCGACCACCACCGCATCGACCCGAGATGGCATGAAGACATGGCGTAGGACCTCGGGCGTCAAATGGGTTGTAGCCCATAGGGCGTTTGGCAGCGGCCGCGCCGACAACGTTTCTTCGATACGTCGCCGGCCCTCCGCTACGCCCTGGAGGGCTTCGCTCGCAAGACCGCCGTCGACCAGCGCGGCGAGGTCCGCGTCGGCGTAGGGCCCTCCGAGCGGGGCAGCCCCCCGCATCGCCAAGACCGTCCGGAGACGGGCAAGCAACGAGCGGGCGGCGACGGCGGTCGGGTCGCTGGCCGGCACCTCCTCGAAGCTCTCGTCTCCGGTGCCCTCACCGTGCACCCGAAAGCCGTCGGCCAGGTCGACAAGATCCTCGACGAGGTGGGCGCCGACGAGCGGCTGGACGTTCACCCGCGGATTCTGCTCCAAAGTCCACACGAGTCGTTCAAGCCGTCCACCCGGTAGCAGCTCCGCCCCGACATCGGCCGGGAAGAGCCCATTCGCCCCCTTCCACGGGCGTGCGTCGAGCGGCCAGCCCACCATGGTCGCGACACTTGCGTTGGCAGGGCGGTCGAACAGGATGACCGCGGTATCGACTTCGTCGATCGCATCGCGGCCTTCCAGGACCGAGATCCGGACCGGGTAGACACCAGTGCGGCGAGACCAACCTATGTCGCTGGCTTCCAAGGTGACCTCGAGTGCTGCCACGTCACCAGGAGCCAGCGGCTCGCCCTCGCCGACCTCTACGGCCTCGGCCTCCAGGCGGGAGCTCGGCTCGCCCTCATCGATCGCCTGATGGAGCCGACTGCGCGATTCGACGCGTTCAAACACCTCGACCACGACCGAGAGGTTTTCCACCGTCTCTTCACCGAGGTTCTCGACGAGCAACCGGACGGTCAGATCCTCGGTCGGTTCCTGACCTGGGGAGGTTGGCGCAGCCCTGCCCAGCAGGCCGTTCATCGCAGAGATGACGAGACGGACGGAGGACTGGGAGGGCGGTTGCGCTACCGACACCGCCCACCCGCTCTGTGGCGTCGCCATCGAGCTCAAGAGGAGAGTGAGTGTGGCCAGCGCTCGTGAGAACGGCCGCATTCAGCGAGTCCCTGGGCGCCCGCGCAGCCGCTGCTCCGCCTCGTCGTTTGTTTCGAGGTCGTCCCGCTCGAGCTGGCGGCGGACCTTCTTCACAAGGTTGCGCTCGTTGCGGTGAGCTAGACGCACGAGAGCCACCTCCAGGGGAACCCACTCCACCGATTCGGCTTCGTCGTCTCGCTCTCCTGGCGGTTCTCCGTCGGTTTCCATGAAGAAGTAGTGCACGAACTTGTGGTAGCGGACCTTGTCGGGGCGCCACACGAACCAGTAGTCGATGGTGCCGAGCTCGTCGCGGATCACTGCAGAATAACCGGTCTCCTCTTTGACCTCACGGAGCGCTGCCTCCTGGGCGGTCTCGTCGTCCTCGATGCGGCCCTTCGGCAGCGTCCACTGTGGTCTTCCCGCGGCGTTACGTCGAGCGATGAGCAGTACGCAGAGACGTCCGTCGGACCGGACGGACACCACAACACCACCGGCTGACGTCGCGCGCTTGGTCGGGAACGGGGTCATGAAGCGGAGACTACCCGGCTACTGTCGCCGATTCCTGGGAGGGCCGGCAGTCGCAGGCGTGAACGCGTCTTCGCAGGGAGGCCGACGATGCGAGCACTCGTCCAGCGCGTCAACTGGGCCCGGGTCGAGGCCGTCCATCCGCAAGTCGGCCGGGTGCCGGCAAGGGTTACCAGCACTGGCAGCATCGGCGTCGGGCTGTGCGTGCTGGTGGGCGTGACCCACACTGACGACGAAGCTACTGCCGAGCGCCTCGCAAGCAAGGTGTGGCACCTGAGAGTGTTCGCCGGTTCCGACGGGGTGATGGGGCGCTCGCTGGCCGAAACTTCCCGCTCGGTGCTCGTCGTGAGTCAGTTTACGCTCTACGGGGACACGCGCCGGGGACGGCGACCGTCGTGGGTGGCAGCTGCCCCGCCCGAGGTCGCCGAACCGCTTGTGCTGCGCTTCTGCAACACCCTCGTCCGGCTCGGTGCGACCGTCGCGACGGGACGTTTTGGCTCCTACATGCGGCTGGCGCTTGAGAACGACGGACCTGTCACGCTGCTTCTCGAGTTGTGAGTCGGCCGGAGCATCGTTCCGCCGCTGGTAACCTCACAGGTGGGATGCCAACCCGAGCCGCTTCACTCCCAACGCCGGCCGGCCTGCACCATCGACACTTCGTCTCCCGACTGACCTGACTGGACGATGCCGCCCGCATACGACGCTCCCAGCCACGAGCAGGCTGCCCAGTTAGGAAGGCTGCTCGACGTCTACCCGGAGGCCCGGGAACTCGGCCATCTCTTCACCAGGGCGGGGCATGAGCTCTACCTGGTTGGCGGCTCGGTCCGAGACACGCTGCTGAGCGGCGAGGCCCAGCCCGACCTCGACTTTGCTACCTCCGCTCGTCCCAATGAGACCCGCCGCCTCCTGGCCCCCTGGGCTGAACATGTGTGGGACATCGGTGCCCGTTTCGGGACGATCTCAGCTGAGCATGAGGGACGCCGCATAGAGATCACGACCTATCGCTCCGACGTCTATGCACCGGGATCGCGTCACCCTGACGTCACCTTCGGTGACGACATCGAGATCGACCTCTCGCGCCGGGATTTCACCATCAACGCGATGGCGGTGAAGATTCCCGACTTCCACTTCCTGGACCCGTTCGGTGGCTTGCGGGATCTGCGCATGAAGGTCCTGCGGACGCCCGCCGACCCTCATACCTCCTTCCGCGACGACCCGCTGCGAATGTTTCGTCTCGCGCGTTTCGTCTCGACCCTTGACGCTGAAGTCGAACCTGGGACAAAAGCAGCCGCAGCCCGCCTGGCCGACGAGATCGTCACGGTGTCCGTGGAGCGCATCCGCGACGAGCTCAGCAAGCTGCTACTCGGTCCAGCCCCCGACAAGGGCATCGACGTGCTCATCAGTACGGACCTTGCCCGTCACATCCTGCCCGAGGTCGCACGCCTTCCAGCTTGTGTCGATCCCCAGCATCGACACAAGGACGTCTACAGGCACACCCTCGC
>JALYGD010000313.1 GCA_030777265.1 Actinomycetota bacterium
CGGCTTGGCGCGTCGCACGCCGGCGTCCCGTCACTGCGAAGTAGAAGACGAGGCCGGTACCGGTGACGATCAGCAGCGCCGCCGCCAGGAACTCCATCCGCACCAGCTCGCTCACCCGGTGTCCGCCGCGTTGTCGGCCATGGCTGCGACCTCCCGTCCCCTTGACCGCGGCACGCTAGCGCCGGGCGATGTGGCCGATCAACGCGAAGCACGGTCTGCGCACTCACAGAACAGACTCGGCCCGTCCAACCGGCCCCTTCGGGGCCCCCGGGAGAGTGGTGTAGGAGTGCAGCCCCTGCTACGCATCGAGCGTCGCCCCTACCCCTGGCTGCCTGCGACGGCGGCCGAGGTTACCAACGCCGCCGCGAAGATCGGCAGGGCCCGCTCGATCATCTCATCGCTTGCGGTCAGGGAAATACGGAAGTAGCCGGGCATCTCAACCACGCTCCCGGGAAGGACGAAGACGTCGCGCCGTGCCAGCAGCTCCGCGAACGCGATGTCGTCGGCCAGCGGGGAGCGCGGCAGCAAGTAGAAGGCGCCCTCGGGAATGTCGAGCTGATACCCGTGCTGACGTAGCGCCTCCACCATGCGGTCGCGCTTACGCTGCAGGTGGGCGAGGTCGATGCAGAGGGGTTCGAGATCGGCGAACGCGAACTGCATGACCGCATCCGGAACCGCGATTCCCTGCACCAGGATGGCCAGCCGCAGCGCGTCCCGGATGCGCTCCCGCCCGGGCATCGTCTTCGGTAGAGCTACGAAGCCGAGTCTCTGTCCAGGCGTGAGCGTGCTCTTGCTTGTCGTGTGGACAAGAACGCAGTTCGGAGAGAAGCGAGCCGGGCTGTGGAATCGCCGGCCGTCGAAAAGGATCCGGCTGTAGGACTCGTCGGAGATGATGGCAATCGGCTGCGCGCTCCGCGCCGCCCTCCGCTCGATCACTGCCGCCACCTGCTCGAGGGTCTCGGGTGGATAGATCCTTCCGGTGGGGTTGTTGGGGGTGTTGAGGATGACCACGCGGGTACGGGGTGAGATGGCCTCCTCGAGTGCCTCGACGTCGATGTTGAAGGTGGTGGGGTCGACGCGGACCCGGACCGGCTCGGCACCGGTGGCCAGGATCATCGCCTCGTAGAAGAACCACGGGGGGCTGAGGAAGATGACCTGGTCACCAGGCTCGGTGAGGGCCGCCAGCGCAGCGGCCAGGCCCCCCGCTGCCCCTCGGGTCAGGACGACGTCATCGGGGTCGACTTCCACCTCGAGGCGCTCGCGTAACCCGGCCGCGGCGGCTGCCCGCGCGCGCGACTCGTCCACGCGGTACGCGAACCAGTCCCTGCTGCGGGGACGAGTCCAGCGGGCGATGACCTCGACGACCTCGGGCAGCGGAGGCTCCTGCGGGTTTCCCGCCATGAAGTCCATGATGCCGGACGTTCCCATGCGACGCGCATAGGTGGACTCCCGCATCACCCGCAGGAAGGGGCGCAGGGCCCGTTCGACGGCTTGCATCCTACGGGCGACTGGTTGCGTCATGCCACCATCCTCTCGACTCGGGTCCCCCGGCGCTCGACCGCCGCCCGGTCGTGGGGGAGGGGAGCGGAGCGTGGGATCGGCGCAGCAGGGGCCCAGCTTCGGTTCGTCTTCACGAATTCAGACCCAGAACTGGCGGCCTCACCATTGGTGGTTGATGTGGCGCCCTGAACGCGGCCCTTGCTGTGGCTAACCTGCCGACTGAAGCAGACGCTGCATCTCAGCGATCTCGGCGCGCTGGGCAGCGATGATGTCGCGGGCCAACTCTTTGGCTTCGGGAAACTGGCCCTTGTCCAGTTCCTCTTGTGCCATGCTCACCGCTCCCTCGTGGTGGCGGATCATGCCTTCGAGGAACAGCCGGTCGAACGCCGGTCCCGACGCGCCGCGCAGCTGGGTCATCTCCGCGTCGGACAGCATTCCAGCCCCTGGATGCTCACCATGTTCGGGTTGAACAGGCTGACCCCAGTCTTCAAGCCAGCGCGTCATCTTGGCGATCTCGGGCTCCTGCGCCGCCCTGATGCGGCTGGCGAGATCCTTGACCTCCGGCCCGGCCGCCTGGCTCAGCGCCATCTCCGACATCTCGATCGCTTGCTCGTGGTGGGGGATCATCCCCTGGGCGAAGGTGACATCGGCTTCATTGTGCTCGACTGACGGCTGCTCCAGTGCCGGCTGGTCGCTGCCGCCGCAGGCGGCGCCCAGCACTGCGAGCCCCAGGCCGATCGCGAGAAGCAGGCGTCTCATCATCTCTTTCCCTCTGCTGGGGTCTCAACGGTAGGTGGTGGGTGGTTGCGGCAACCCTACGGCACGCCGAGGACGAAGGTGGTCCGGCCCGCCGGGTGATCCGGCCGTCTCGTCGACTGCTACCGCTGTCCTGTCTGGCCCGCGGGCTCAGCGCTGACCCGAGGCCCTACGAGCCCGCAGAGTGTGGGCGAGGCTGCGCCAGGGAGGGTGAGCTCGACGGCCTGCTCGTGCAGCTTGAGGTTGAGGTAGGTGGGGGAGTCGCGGAGGCGGATCTCGAGGCCCATGCGCGAAGGCTGCCGTCCTCATCGCGAAGGAAGACCCCGATGTGGTCCGCAGCGGTGAGCAGCCCGGAGTGTGACCGGCACCGGGACGTGGAGCAGGACCTCGGATGGCTCGGCCTTCGGCTCGAAGCGCAGACAGCCCGGGCCAGCGCCGATCGACCCGAGCCCAGTTGTCGCCTGAGACTGCGAGCAGGCCCAACTCCCAGGGCGGCAGGTCCAGGCGGGCCGCGGCGGGCAGTATGCGGCGGTGCTGTTGTTCGATGGCCCGTTCCGCTGCGGCGCGGGAGAAGAGGAGACGGGCTCCGTTGGCGGCGAGCAGTGCGACCAGGACGACTGCCGGCCGGGGCGAATGACGGCACGAAAATCGCCTTTGCTAGCGACGGGGGCGGCTACTACGAGATCTATGTGATGGGCGCCGACGGCTCTTCGCCCAGAAGGCTCACCAACCACCTGGCCGACGACTTCTATCCGGATTGGCAGCCTGTGACCCCAACCCAGCCCTCCAACGCGCTTCCTCGATCTGTGAGCTCTCGAGGATCTGCTCCAACCTCACGGGGAAGGGATCAGACGCGCCCTACTACAGGTGGTCTGTGCGCTATTACGAGGAGTTACTGCCAGATGGCTCGCCGAGGCGGCCGAGGGGCGCGGACGACGTCGTCGTCCAGCTCGCCTTGGTTAGTTAACATAAGGTTCATTATGGGGCATGTGCCGATCCGGGAGCGCAGGGACCGAGCGTGGTCAGCGACAGGGACCGCGGTGCGTGGCGCGAGCGGGTTCACGGGCGGCTGCGGCACCATACTGTAGCCACCGGCAGCGTACGGTTGATGCTGGGAGGTGACGCGTGCCCGAGGCTCGTGACGAGGTAGTCGGCGGTGATCCGGCGCAGAGCACTGGCGGGGCAGACAGCGGCGACCTCGTGCATCAAGCGGCCCTGTCCCCTGACCGGGCGGACGACCGTGATCGGAGGCTACGCGCCGACATTCGTCACCTCGGCGATCTGCTCGGGCAGACGCTCGTCCGCCAGGAGGGCGAGGACCTGCTCGATCTCGTCGAGCACGTCCGGTCCCTGTCGAAGGCAGCGCGAGGCGGCGATGGCGCCGCCGGCAAAGAGCTCGACGAGGTTCTCGCTGACCTCGAGCTGCCCACAGCGATCCGCCTGGTGCGCGCGTTCAGCGTCTACTTTCATCTCGCCAACGTCGCCGAGCAGACCCATCGCATCAG
>JALYGD010000314.1 GCA_030777265.1 Actinomycetota bacterium
GCTTCGTCTCCGGTCGCGAGGGTCACCTGCTGGCCGAGCACCCCGCCCGCCTGGTTCAGGTCGTCGACGGCGAGTCGCACCCCGTGGATCATGGGCGGGCCGAGGAAGGCGAGCGGTCCCGTCTCCGCGAGGATGTAGCCGAGGTCGAGCTTGGCGTCGGCGGCGGGCCTTTGCGCCGCCTGGGCAGCCTCGGTTTGTTCTTCCGTGGCTCCTGGTGCCCCTCTGTCTCCCCCGCCACATGCGGCAAGGGCGAGGCCCAGCGCCACCGCTGAGGCTGTCAGGCGCGTCCGGGACGACGCCGCAGGCGGTGGGAGGGCGGGCCAACTCCACGTGCGCATCGTCGCTCCTCCTCCGGCGCTTTCGTCTCGGCCCCCCCACTCAGCAGGCGAGTCAGACAAGTGACCGGAGGCAGGCTCAGGCGACGAACCCGGCGACCTGTCGCCGTCACACCTGCGTCATCGAGGCGGACCCGTTCCTCGCGGTCGCCGCCCCGGCGAGAAGGCCGAGGCGGCGACCTTGGGCAAGGATCAGGAGTTACTTAGGCATCTCGGTGCCGACGGTGACCTCGACAATGGTCGGCACGTCCTTGACCTTCACCTTCTCGGTGACGGTCGCCCTCTCCTTCTTTTCGGCCTTCTCCCCTATGCCGCAAGCACCCGCTCCGAGCGCGAGCGCGCCGATGGCGACGAGGGCGAGAATCCGCCGGGGGTACGTGGCTTCGATCATGTGGGAACTCTCTGCTCGGGCGCCAGCCCCCGGTTCCCGCTCTCGCTGGCCTCGACGACCCGTCTTCGAAGCCCAAGCGCCGCTTCGGCCACCGATCGCCAACGCGGGGGAATGGCTCAGGTCCAGTCGGTCAGCTCTTCGGGGTCACCGTCTCCGTCTCGGTGACCGTCTCCATCTCGGTGACCGTCTCCGTCTCCGTCACGGTCGCCGGCGACGTCTTCTCTTGCGTCGTTCTCGGCGTCTCCGTCGTCTCGACCTCCTCCTCCTGGCCACCGCAGGCCACGGCTCCGAAGGAGAGGGCGCCGACAGCGACGGCGCTCACCAGACTCCGGGCAAGCTTCGAGTTCATGATCATCATCCGTTCTCCACTCCGCAGATGTCAGCGCCTCTCGAGGCTTCAGTTACGGCCTCGTCTCACGCGCGATCCCACTGTGATGCCCCCGCCTCTAGCCTCGCCCGTCTTCAAAGTCCGAGCGTCGCCTCGACCACCGGAAACCGGTAACCGAGCGAGAGGACGCCTCAGGTCTTCTCGGTCTTCGCCTTCTCGGTTGCCTCGTGCTTCGTCTTCTCTTCAGTCTTCTTCTTCTCCGTCTTCTCCGTCTTTTCCTTCTTCTTCTCCTCCTCCTGGGCCCCACCGCAGGCCACAGCCCCCAAGGAGAGGGCGCCGACAGCGACGGCGCTCACCAAACTCCGGGCAAGCTTCGAGTTCATCGTCATGGCCGTTCTCCCCTCTACGGCTACGGCGGCTCAGGCTACGGTCTGCTGACCTCGTCCCGCGCGCCGACCCTCCTGCCGTGCACACTCCAACGGTGGCGGCGAGGACGTACGACAGCGTAGTCTGCCTACTACAGTGCTCGGAGGATAATCGAGGGAGTGGTCGTTCGTCCACCATGCACGACGGAGCGTACGCGGGTGAGGGCAGCGATGTCATCGGAGGGGTCGCCCTCGACGACAACGAGATGCCCGGGCACACCCTCACTGAGATGGCCGAGGTCGTCGCGGCCGAGGCAGCGACCAGCTACCCGGGTCGTGGCCCGCAGCGCCTGCTCGTGGCTCAACCCGGCCCGCTCGACGAGCAGGCGCGCCTCTTCTGCGAGGTTGCCATGGGGATTGAACGGCGTCCCAGCGTCGGTGCCTGCCGCGATCGGCACACCGGCACGGGCAGCACGCTGGAAAGAGTCGACATGGTTGTCGACGATGGATTCAGCTTTTGCGACCGCATCCTCTGGGATGCCGCCCGCACGCCCATGCTCGATGATCTTCGCCAGCGGGATGATGGTCGGCACGAGTACCGCACCGCTCGAGCGCATGAGCTCGATCGCCTCATGGTCGAGGAAGACCCCGTGCTCGATCGTCGTGGCGCCGGCACGGAGCGCCCTCTTGGTCCCCTCCACTCCGATGACATGGGCCGCCACCCATGCCCCGGCTTCGCGGGCTACACGGCTGGCGGCGGCAAGCTCCTCCTCGTCATAGGCGACGTCGCCGAGCGCAACTCCCTCCGTCAGTATCCCACCCGTCGCAACGAGCTTGATCCCGGCCGCCCCCGCCTCGAGTTGCTGACGCGCCACGGCGCCCATGTGCTCCGGTCCAGCCACTTCGACGCCGAGGAAAGGAATGTGGCCGCCTGGCGCTGTCAGCGCACGTCCCGCTGCCGCGACCTCACAGCCGATCAGCCCTCGTGTCTTGACGGCGTGACCGACGGCGATGGCCGCGCTCCCAGGCGCCCCGAGGTCTCGCACCGCGACTATGCCGCAGGCCAAGGACCGGGCCGCGTTGGTCGCCGCCTTGAGCGCAAGATCTTCGGGCGGCACGCCATGTACCTCTTCAATGAAGCGCGGCCCGCCGTCGCAGGTGAGATGCACGTGCGCGTCGATGAGACCGGGCAGGACGGTACCGTCACCGACATCGACTTCCTCCGCATCGTGGCCGGGACTCGGGGCGCGGTTGACAGGACCGACATAGGCCAACCGCCCGCCCGTGACGAGGACGAGCCCGTCCCGCAGTGGGGGATCATCGATCGGCAGCACTCGCCCTCGGGCTACGAGGGGCCGCTGCTCGTTCGCAGACCGCACCCGGCCTCCCGGTTCTGTGGCGCCAGCGCCCTTCGGGCTGCTCGAGCCGCACCTTCGCGTTCGCTGTTGACAGGCCGAGGTGCCTGCCCGACCAACAGGCTAGGCCCCGCGGATGCCGTCCGTAGTCGGCCACCGCCGGACGACACGACGGCCTCTCAGTGGACCTCCACGTCCGCGCCCCGATCCCCTTGATCCCCCGAAGGCAGTTCAGCCTCGGCCGGCACCAGTTTCTCGTCCGAAGACAGAGCGTGATCGGTTGCGAAGGGGGGAGTTGGGGGCGGTTCGGCGAGGGGGAGGGTCACGGCAAAGGTCGTCCCTTGACCAGGGTGCGAGGAGACGTCGATCGTCCCGTCCATGGCACGGGTCAGCGAGGCAGAGATAGCGAGGCCGAGCCCTGTCCCGGCTTCCGCGTCGGGCCCGACGCGGTAGAAGCGCTCGAAGATCAACTCGAGCTCCTCAGCGGGGATCCCAGGTCCCGTGTCCGCAACCTCGATCACAACCCGCCCGTCCTGCCGCTGTGCCGCCAGGTGCAAGCGGGCATCCGGCCCGCCGTGCCGCACGGAGTTGCTGACGAGGTTCGTCAGAACCTGCAGGAGGCGCTCCGGATCTGCCCGTGCGTACAGCTCTGGCTGAGCGTCGACTTCAGCACGTCGGGGGCCCTCCTGGAGGCCCCTCAGCAGCGCCTCGCGGAGAACGAGTTCGACCTCCACGGGCTGGAGGTCGAGGGGAATTCCTTCGTCAAGCCGGGCGAGGAGGAGGAGGTCGTCGACGAGACGTCCCATTCGATCGAGTTCCGAGAGGGCAGTCCTGAGTTCCCGTCGCTGCAGCTCCTCTCGGGCTGCCTCGGCGAGCAGCTCGATCTTGCCCCGCGCCACGGTGAGCGGAGTGCGCAGCTCGTGAGAGGTGTTGGCGAGGAACTCCTGGTGTAATCGGAACAGGTCTTCGATCCGTTCCAGCATGTCGTTGAACGCCTGAGTGACGCGAACCACCTCTTCGGGCGAGCCTCCGCTCAGCACCCGGCGCGAAAGGTCACCGGCCGCTTGAATCTCTTCGATGTCGCGGCTCAACCGTGTCAGAGGAAAGAGGGCACGTCGCACGCCAACGAGTCCGAGGAGGACGGCAAAAGCGAAGCCCGCTCCAGTGGCCAGTAGAAGTGTGCGGAGCAGCGCCGACACCGTGGCATCAAGTGGCGTGGACGAAGCTGCAACGACGAGAGTGCCGATCTGCCCTCCATCGTGGGCGAGTGGAACGCTGAAGCCGCGTATGGGAGCGTGGGCCGTGGCAAGGCGCCAGAACCGCGGGGTCTTCGCCTCGAACATGTCCCTGGAACCAGGAACGTCCCGCAGTTCGAGGGCGCCGGCGCTTCTGAGGACGCGCTCACCCACACGGACGGCCACCACGCGGTCCTCAGGAACGCTGCGCGTGGCCAGCCACTGGGAGGTCGCTTCCGTGAGAGTTGCGACGCTGCCCGCCTGGCCGGCTGGCCCATTGCGGAAGTCCTCGGCCAACCTGACGAGTTGACCGTCGAGCTCGTGCGTGAGGTGTTGCCGGGTGAGCTGGACGGCGAGAGCGGTCACCACCAGCAGTGTCGCGAGGACAAGCAGCCCGTAGGCGAGGACGAGGTGGACGGAGAGGCGTGCGTTGCGACGACCACCGCTGGCAGCGCTGGCCGTCCCTCCCACCTTCGCGCTCTCCTCCTTCTTGTCACGACCCAGGAGAACGGACCGCTAGCGCGCTACTCGGGCGCTTCACCGTCATCGGCGTCATTGTCGCGTTCGGGCTTGTCAGGGTCATCTACGTCCGCTCTATCATCCTCGTCGCACTCGTCGCACTCGTCGCACTCGTCGCGGTCGTCAGCGTCGTCATCGTCATCCTCTTGACAGTCGTAGCGGTACTCGCGGGTCGAGGAGGAGGACACGTGACGCCGGATCTCCTCGACTCCAACATGAACCGGTAAAGGGGCCAGCGCAACCGGGGCGCGGATGGGTACGCCACCGACCGCCGCGCGCTTCGGCGATCCCTGTTCGCCTCCCGCCACCGCGGTAGGAGGCCGTTTCGCAGTCTCCTGGACGGGTAGGGGGGGTGGCGGTGGCGCGGGTGGCTCCAACGGCGGCGCGAGAGCGGCCGTCGGCGTATCGGGCGGCGCCACGCCGCTCAGCTCGATGACGGCTGGAGGCGGCAGATCGCTGCCATCCCCGCTGAAATTCGTGATCACCGCCGCGAGGATGGCAAGAGAGGCAGTCAGAGCGACGACGGCGAGTCTCATCCGGCGGCCACCTGTGGCGAAACCTGGCTGTCCGGCACGACGAAGCGGTACCCGAGGCTGCGGACGGTCTCGATCATCCCGCTGCCGATCTTGCGCCGGAGAGCGCTGACGTAGACGTCGACCACGTTGGAGCCGGGATCGAAGTCAAGCTCCCAGACCATCTCGAGGAGCTGCTGGCGAGTGAGCACCTGGCCTGGGTGGCGCATGAACGCGGCGAGGAGCTCGAGTTCGCGGGCCGACAGCGGCACCTCCTGACCGGAGAACACGGCACGGTGCGCGGACAGGTCGAGGGTGAGCGGGCCCGCTCGCAGGCTCGTCGATCCCCCGTCGGCCCAGCGCAGCCGAGCCCGGATCCGGGCTGCGAGCTCCTCGACGGAGAAGGGTTTCGTCACGTAATCATCCGCACCCGCGTCGAGCCCCCGCACTTTGGAGGCCACGTCGTCGAGGGCAGTCAGGGCGATGACCGGCAGGCTCGGCTTCGCCCTCCGCAGGTCCTCGAGCACCTCCAGACCGCTCCTGCCCGGGAGACGGAAGTCGAGAAGGACCAGATCGACCGACAGTTTGCAGGCCAGCTGCGCCGCAGCCATCCCGTCAGCGACCGAGGTGACGGCGAACCCTCGGGGGTGCAGCCCCCGCTCGACGATCTCGCGGATGCGCGGGTCGTCCTCTACGAGCAGGATGTGGGTCATCGGTGCCCCTCTCTGCGGTCTTGTAGCGTTGACAGCTGCTCCGGCGTCCACCCGTCCGCGCGACGGAGGCCCGCCCGGCTGCTCAGGGTCCGGCCGCGTCTCGTGGTCATGCCGACCGGCATGCCCCCCCCACCACGTCAAGAAATTGCCGGGCCGCAGCACGCTGGTGCGCGACGAGGAAACATCCGAGGTCGCCGCCTGGATGCGGAAGGCATGGGCGTACAAGCCGTCACGGTCGACGAGTTCCTCATGCGTTCCCTCCTCGGCGACTCGGCCGCCGTCAAGGACGTAGATCCGGTCGGCGTGACGAACACTGAGCAGACGATGAGTGACGAAGAGCGCCGTCCGGCCACGCATGAGACGCCCGAGCGCGCGCAGTACCGTCTCCTCAGACGCCGCATCGAGCCCCGCCGTGGGCTCGTCGAGCAGCAGAATCGGGGCGTTGCGAACGAGGGCCCGGGCGATGGCGATCCGTTGACGCTGGCCGCCGGAGAGAGTGGCTCCGCGCTCGCCGACAACGGTCTCGATCCCGTTCGGGAGCCGAGCGACGAACTCGTCGCAGTAAGCCAAGCGCGCGGCTTCAGCGATCTCCTCGCGGCTCGCCTGCGGCCTCCCATAGGCGATGTTCTCTCGAATCGTCGCCTGAAAGAGGAGTGGCTCCTGGAGGACGACGGCAACCTGCTCGATGAACGACTCGAGGCGGTAGGAACGAACATCGCACCCGTCGACGAGTATTCGTCCCGTCTGCGGGTCGTAGAGTCCGAGGAGGAGACTGATGAGTGTGCTCTTTCCGGCTCCCGTCGCTCCGACGATGCCCACGAGTTCACCGGGCGCGGCACGCAGATCGAGGTCGTGGAGGACCGGCTCGCCCGGCCGGTAGGCGAACGAGATACCTTCGAAGCGCACGTCCCCCGCGAGCCGGCCGGGTTTTCGGCCTCCTGTGGAGAGCAGGGCGCGCTCGCCGAGGACTTCCACGATTCGTTCCGCGCGCACCCGTACCTTGGCGATTTTTGCCGACATCTTCGACAGCGACAGCATGGGACTCTGCAGTTCACGGAAATACTCGATGAAGACCACGAGCGTCCCGATGCTCAAGGCTCCGGAGAGGACCCTGAACGCACCGACGCTGACGAACACAGCGAAGCCGACTGCTGTGACGACGTTCAGTGCCCACGAGTACCGACCCTCGAGTCGGGTTACTTCGAGACCGGCTTCGAGCATGCGTCCGGTCTCTTCCTCGAACCGACGGGTCTGGAAGCCCTCGCGACCGAAGGCCTTGACCACGCGGATCGAGGAGATCGACTCCTGAGTCAGGGAGGCCACGTCCCCCTCGTGCTCGCGCACCCGTCGCTCCTCGTCGCGGATTCGGCCCCGGTAACGCGCCGCGGTCAGCGCGATGGCGGGTGAACTCGCGAGCGCCACGAGGCCGACCGGCCAGTCGATGACGAGCATGACGGCGAACACGCCGAGCAGCTGGATCAGCCTCGTCGTCGCCTTCACCGCAAGGTCGTCGGTGAGGGTCTCCTGCACCTTCGTGACGTCGTTCGTGACCCGGGTGATGAGATCACCCGTGCGCTGACCCTCGTGGAACGCCAGCGGTAGCCGCTGAAGGTGTTCGAAGAGACCGCAGCGCAGGCTGAAAGCCACCCGCTGTCCGGTCGCGGCCATGAAGAACGTCTTCACGTAGCTAGCGAGCCCGCTGAGGACGGCGATGCCGACGATGGCGAGGGCGATCGCGACGATGAGCGGGGTCGCGTTGACGGGGGCACCGGGGCGCCCGACACGCAGTACGTCGTCAATGAGGACCTTCAGCGGCCACGGCACGAGAAGACCGACGAGGCTCGCGCCTATCACGCCGGCGACGGCGGGGAGCAACCCCCGCCAGTAGGGTCTGACGAACGGCAGCAACGGCACCAGGATGTTCAGGCCAGACCGATGTTTCCAGGCCGGGTGGGCCGGTGCCGTGTCCCTAGGCACGGGTGCCCTCCACAGCACGAGTCGTCGCTGAGCCAAATGCCTGTTCGTGGTCATCGAGCCAGCGCAGCAGGTTGATTGCGCGCTGCAGTTTCGCGGCGCGCGAAGGCTGCGGGACCGCACGGTAATGGCGGTAACGAGCGAGTGCGCGCTTGAGGATCCGGGCACGGATGTACCAGGAGATGAGGCTCAGTTCCCGTCGTCCGATGGGGGCGACGAGTCTGTAGGCGGCGACGAAGGCTGCGGCACGGTCAAGGTCGAGCATGGTCTTGTCCGGTCGGACCAAGGCGAAGCTCAGCACGGCGATCGCCAGGTCGAGCGCGCGCGCGTCCACGTGCGTGCTGTCGTAGTCGAGCATCGCCGCTATCTGCCCATTGAGAAGCACGAAGCTCTCGCGGCGACAGGAGGCATGGACGACGACAGCCGGAGCCGGTTCGGCTTCTGTGAGCCTCGCGCACGTCGCCACGAGGTTCGAGTGCAGGGCGTCGAGCCAGTCGAGGGGGCCGCTCGCCCCGAAGCGAGCAGCACCCTGCGTGTGCGGATCGGCCGGCCAGAAGCGGCGCGTCTCGGCCGCCCCGCAGGGACGCGGACGGGTCGGCTGCGGGGAGGGCATGCGTTCGCCCTGGGACGGCAGCGACGACAGGCCTGCCAAAAGCTCGTCCAGTATGGGTACGAACCCGGGTCGGGGTGGGAGACCGTAGTCGGCGACGAGACGGTGGTAACGGGCGAGCGTCTGAGCGCAGACACGCAGGTGCGTGACGTCGTCGGCACGACATCGCTCCCCGGGGACGAACGTCGTCACGCGATAGATGTGGCCGTTGATGGTCACGAAGGTTGCGCCCCCGATCGTCGTCCTCAAGGGGGGCGCCGGAAAACCCCTACCGGAGAGATAGGCCATGAGGGCATGTTCGAACGCGACGGCGTCGGTGGTGCGCTCAGCCCTGGAGCGACGCAGGACGTAGGCGCCGTCCGAGGTTCGAACGAGGAAGCTGTCGTTCACTCGCCCGTTCTGCAGGTACGTCACGGAGGTGGCGGTCCCCAGCCGGAAAGCGCCGCAGACCTCAGCCAGCACCGTCGGGTGCAGTTCAGGTTCCACTCCGGCTCCTCGCGGCGCTGGGGGAGGTGTAAGGCGCGACCCGTTCTGGTACGCGGTCGAACTCCCGAATGTAGAAGGCGATGCGGTCGCGCCACGCGTCGGCCTCGAGATGACGTTTTCGGGCGGCGTGGAGGAGGGTCGCGAGGAGGCTCTCCGACCAGAAGTAGGTGAGCCCGTCGAGGAAGGCGGGGCTGCGGCCGAGATATTCCTCGAGAAACGTCTGCGAGGCCTCTTCTGCGACCTGACTCGTATACCCGCGCTTGAACACCTCGGCGCGGGTGCGATGGATGAATTCGGCAACATCTTTCGCGGGGGCTGCGGGAGCGGCACGGTCGAGGTCGATGACGGTAACAACGCCGTGGTCGACGAAGACGTGACCGGGGTGAAATCGTCCGTGGGTCTGACAGTCAGGGATCTCGCTGCGTGGAGCGCGCCGCGCGAGCTCTTCCAGCCGCAGTTGAAGCGAGTTGCGGAGCTGAGGGCAACGCTCGATAGCCTTCGACATCCTCCGCGAGAGTCGTTGAGACGCGGACGAGCGCTCGTCCGTGGGGCCGATGCGGAGTGGAGAGGCATGGAGGCTCGCGAGCCACCGTGCCGCGGCCCGCAACGCCTCGAACCAGCCAACCTCTCCGGGAACGTGCTCGCCGAGACGCTTGCCAGGTGCTCGGCGCATTACGATGGCACCGAGCGAGTCTGACCACCAGAGCGGCTCGGGGACCCGGTAGGGCGAGTTGGGACCGAAGCCCTGACACCAGAGCGCCCTCTGGATGCGATAAGAGGCGGCGCCGTCCATCCGATCGGGGTAGAGCTTCACAACCAAGGGCTGTCCCTCGACCGGCTCCCACTCGACGGCCTCCCGGTCGCCTGGCCGGCGGGGTGTCCCGTCTGCACCGACGCGTGCCCGTCCGGGCGGCAGCACCCCTTCGGCGACGAGGGCGGCAAGACCCTGCAGCGCCCCGGGGCTCACAAGCGTCACGACCAGCTCCCCAACCTGCCGCTTAAAGCAGCATCGAATTCGCCCTCGTGGAAGGCGACCACCCGCTCCCACGCCTCGTCACCCGGCTCACGTTTCCTGAGGAACCGGGCCAGGGACGACAGGGCGTGCGCCGCCGCATAGAAGGGGAAGTTGCGGAGCTGGTCCGCGGGGACATGCGAGGCGTACTCGAGCAGGAAGGCGTCGGTGAGCGCATCCGGGTAGGTCGCGCTGTGTTTGAAGGTCTTCCATCTCAGGCGGTGAAGGAACTCGTCGACGTCCCGGGCGGGATCGGCGGGGCGGCTCCGGTCAAGGTCGATGACCGTCACCGTCTCACCATCGAGGTAGACGTGGACGTCGCGGAACTGTCCGTGAGTCTGGACGAGACGCGGTGGATTCTCCGCCTCTTCGGCAGCGGCGATGAGGCGCCCTAGCATCCGATGGAAGCTGGCCGCGCGCTCCGGGTAGGCTGCGGCAGCCCGATTGAGGCGGCGGGCGAGGCGTGCGAAGTTCCTCCACATCGACCAAGGCTCACCCAGCCGCACGGCGCTCATGTGCAGGTTCGCCAGCCACCGCGCTGCCTGGCGCACGCCCCGGTCCCCCCTGCCCGCTCTCAACTCGTCGTACAGGGTGACGCCGGGCGCTTCCCGCATGACGACGATGCGCTGCTCCGCCAAGTGGACGAGGGGCTCAGCGATGCGGTGGGCCGCTGCGTCCCCAAACCCCGCGTCCCACAGGGCGCACATGACTGCGTGACAGTGCGCGTCGTCCTCCTCACCCGCGTAGACCTTCACGAACAACGTGGCGCCGCCATCAAGTCGGCATTCCGCCGTCACCTTCGTAGGATCGGCGGTATCGACAAAGCGGAGGGTGTATGCCCCGGTCCCAGTGACACGTCTCGCAGACAGAAGAGGAGCGATGACCTGGTCGGAGACGAAGGCACGGTCTTCCAACACCTGGGCCGCTCGCGGCAGCACCTCCATCGTCATGCTCCTCGATAGGCGAGCGCGCCGCCGAGATCCGCCACGACCTCATCGCGGCAAGGCGGCTGGGTCCCGAGCGAAGCGTCGGCGCCGCAGCCGATGGCGAGGTGGAAATGGGAAGCGCGAGAACGCATGCGAAAAACGATGCCGTGACCAACCTGGCGATGAGATGGCTTCACCCATGACGTAGCTTCGCCGGACGCCAGTTGCACCCATACAGCGACATCGCCGACGCGGGCCCCGCGACGTCTCCCCTCTCCCCCGATCACCAGACAGTCGCGCCCCTCGCGGAGAAGCCGCAGGTAGTGAGGCGAGAGGCAGAGGTCAATGGCGAGGCCGGCAATGCCCGGCGGCCAGCGATAGCAGACGACCAGCTCCTCGTGGCCGGCCCGGAGCAGGACGCCCTTCCGCGTCCCGTTCAGCGGGCTCGTCGGGTCCACATTCACGAGCTCGAGCCTGGCTCCGGCCGGAGAGCTCGACGCGGCGACGACCTCATAGCGATCGTGTTCGAAGCCCACGTCACTGAGCGCGCCGGGATGATTCGGAGGCCTCTCCATGTAGCGGTGAAGCTCCTCCTGCCAGTTCCAGTCGTCACTGGGATTGCCGACGATCTGCACGTCGTCGGCGGGCGTGCGGGCGAAGAGTGCCGTCAACCGCCCCCCGCGCCTCGGCGACAGGATGGCATAGAGAGCACCGTTGCGCAGGACCGCCTCCTCCTCGCCGTCGTCGTCGATGTCGACCACTTCTGCATGCGGCTCGGGCGGCGCTGCGAACGAGCGGGCGGCAGCGATCATGGGCAAGCAGGATCGGGCGTGGCTAGCGGTTGCCCGCGCCCAGGGCGCTGGCGCGGCCGCCTCGGGCCCGGAGTGCCACGCCGTCTCGTAGGTGGCGGCCAGCAGGTGCTTCCACGCCAAGTCGACCAGTGACCCGACGACACCGTCCTGCTCGGCTGACTCGATCGCGCTCACGGCCTGGGCAAGATGGCGCCGGTAGGGCGCCCACTCGGCCGCGCCCCACCAGCCGCGATAGTCCTCCCCGGCTCCTCGCTGGGCCAACTCGAAGAATGTGCCCGCCTCGGCAGCGCGTACGTCGCGCGGTGGATGGCGGTTCAACCACGGTGTGAGCCGGACGGGAACGAGACGCTCGTCAGCGACCAACCAGTCCAGGAAGGCCGCGTAGGCAGGAACGGCGTCGCGCTCCCAGCCGGCGAGCCCCGCCGTACGCTCGAGATCGTCCGCGTACACGAGGAGCGTGTCGGCCCCCGCCTCGACGGCGCATCCGAGGATCCATTGCAGCTGGTTCCAATGGTCCGCAGTGCGAGGCGGAATGCAATAGCGGAGCCACGACGAGATCGGCACAGCCACGAGTCCTCCACCGCCTGCAATCAAGGCCGGTCGGGGCATTTCAGGCGCATCGCGCGGGAGTTCATGCGGATTCCGGTGGTAGGGGCCGCTGGCGTCGTAGCGGCCCCGCGGACTCGTGGCCCCCTCACCCGAGGGCATGTAGAAGAGCCGATCGTCGAGGAGGGTGGAACGGAAGCCGCCGTTCGGCAGGTCGGGACTGGTGAGGACGGGGGCGAGTGATGTCGTCTCCCAGACCCGTTCCGGCAACCAGAAGGCTGTGACCCTTCCGGGGTCACAACGCAAGTGCCGCGAAGAGAGGACGAGGTGCTCGATGATGCCGAGACTGTTCAGGGACCGGGGGAGGACCGTCATGATGCCGTCGGCGTACGTGCCGCCGATCAGCTCGACCAGCCCGGATGCGTGCAGTCGGCCGACCAGCTCGAGGAACCAGGAGGCGTGCCAGGCAGCCGCCTCGAGCAGGGTGCCGCTGAGGTGGAGGTTCGCGGGCACCCCGCGCTCCTCGTGAAGGCGAAGGACGGCCGC
>JALYGD010000315.1 GCA_030777265.1 Actinomycetota bacterium
TGAGCGGGACGAGCAGCGCCCGCAGGACCGTCACGAGGTTCGGGGCGTTCAGCCAGGGTCGCTCGTCGTCACTCGCGTCCCGCATTCGCTCCCGGGCGTCCACGTCCCCTGCGTCCTCCGTCATCGCCGCACCGGCGCTTGCTGATCGGCGGCTGGGCCGCTCTGCATGTCGCTTGAGGGAGGGCGTGGGCGCAGGTTAGCCGGGGCCGCGTTCACGACCGCCCGGTCGAGCACGTCTCGATCGTGCACGTGCCCTCCCAGACTCTCCCACGAGCGCCCGGACTGCCGAGGTCTCTGCCATTCAGCACGAGCCGGACACCGCCGGCGTTGCCGAGTCGCAGCTCGACCCGTTCCGGTGCCTGGAACTCTTTCGTCTCCCCTTCGGGGACGGTCCCCTCGAACACGCTCCGCCCCCCGATCCGCACCCGCATCCACGAGGGCTCTTCGAGCAGGAGCACCAGGTTCACTCCCGTCGGGCTGGGCGAAGGGCTCGGGGCCGGCTCAGGGTCGGGCTCGGCCTCGATGTCCTCCGGAGGCTCTGCCATCGCAGGTGGCGCTTCGGTGCGCGGCTGAGGCTCGATCGCCGGCTCGGGCGTGCGACTGCCGAAGAGCCCGCCGACGACAAGGGTGAGGAAGAGCACGGCACCAGCGATGCCCGTCCAAACGAGCCAGGTCGGGGCGAACGTTCGTGGGCTGCTCGCAACCGGGTGCTCTACGAGGGCATGCGGGTCGTAGCCCTCCTGCTGAACTTCCATGCGGTAGAGGTCGAGAAGCGGTTCCGGGTCCATGCCGAGCCACTGCCCGTAAGTCCGCAGGAAGCCCTTCGCGTAGACGTCGCCGCCGAGGATCTCGAACCGCTCGTTCTCGAGCGCCTCGAGATAATCAGCCCGGACCCGCGTCGCCTGGGACGCCTCCTGTACCGTGCGCCCCTGCCGTTCACGAGCCGCTCGCAGGGCCTCGCCGATGCCGATCGACACGATCCTCCGTCCTGATGCCGAGGCGGCCCGGGCCGGGAGCCAGTGGCCTGCCGATGGTTCAGATGCGAAACGGACACTCCGTGAGCGTGTCCAGCCTAAGGATGCACGGCCCGAAGCGCACAGCGGATCTCCGCGTCACAGGGCAGCAGCGGTCCAAGCACTCAGAGACGTTCACCTGCCGGACCCGAGGCCGTCCGTTCGCCTGTCCCCCCGCTCTTGGCCTACTGCGACTTGGTCGGGGGAAGCGCGATCACTAAGCTGCGGATCATGCTGAGGTTGAAGAGGATCCTCGCGGTTCTCACCCTCGGGCTTCTCATCGTCGCCGTCGTTGCGATCCTCCTCCTGAGCGGTCCCGCGTCCGCGGTCCAGAATGAACAATCGCCCACGTCCACGCGCACCTCAGCACCCGAAAGCAGCCAGGAGAGCGGGAGGATGAAGCTGCCGCTCGACCTCGAGGACCCACAGGACCTCGTCGGCTTGGGGATCCTCATTGCGACCGGGATCGGCGCCGCGCTCGCTGGAGCAAACATGGTGAAGCAGCTCCGTGGGGAGCGGCCTCAGGCTACCGGCCGCTGGCGGCCTCGGTAGGTCGCGGAGTAGGGCAGCGGTAGTGATCGATCAGGCCGGGCTTCGGATCGCCCCGGCAAAGCGATGTGACGCGAGCTCTACAGGGCGCAGGGCGATAGCTTCTCCTGCGCTGCTCGGGTGGTCCCTCGTGCTAGAAGCCACGACCCTCCGGGGACGGGCCGGAGGCCCGGGCGGGCGGGCTGGAGAGGTCCTCAACCGTCCAGAGCACCTCGCGCGCCTTCGACCCTTCAGACGGCCCGACGACCCCGCGCTCTTCGAGCTCGTCCATCAGCCGTCCGGCACGTGCGAAGCCGATCCGGAGCTTGCGCTGGAGCATCGACGTCGACCCGAGCCCCGATCGCACGACGAGTTCCATCGCCTTGCCGACGAGGACCTTGTCGTCGTCAGTGGAGCCCGGAGAGAGATCGAGCTCGTCTCCGCTGGTCTCGGGGATGATTCCTTCGACGTAGTCCGCCTCACGCTGTCGCTTGGAAAAGGCGACGACCGCGTCGATCTCCCGCTCGGAGAGGTAGCAGCCCTGCAGTCGGGACGGCTTGCCCTGGCTCGAGGGCAGGAAGAGCATGTCCCCGTTGCCGACCAGCTTCTCGGCTCCCGACTGGTCGAGGATCGTGCGCGAATCTGTCTGCGAGGCGGTCGCGAGCGCCAGTCGTGAGGGAATGTTCGCCTTGATGAGACCGGTGATGACGTCGACCGACGGCCGCTGCGTCGCAATGACAAGGTGAATACCGACCGCACGGGCCATCTGAGCTATGCGGCAGATCGCTTCCTCGACGTCGCGGGGGGCGACGAGCATGAGGTCGGCGAGCTCGTCGATGACGACGAGGATGTAGGGCAGGTGACGGTATCCGGGGCGCTCGGGTTCAGCAGGGTCGTGCATTGCCTGGGGGAGCCGAAGGCCCGCAGGGGGCGTCGGTTGGGTAGCGAGGGCATGGTTGTACGAGTCGAGGTTGCGGAACCCGAGCGTAGCGAGGGTCTCGTAACGGACCTCCATCTCCTTGACGACCCACTCGAGGGCCGCCGTGGCCCGCCGCGGATCGGTGATGACCGAGGTGAGGAGATGTGGCGCGCCTTCGTAGTGGTTGAGCTCGACCCGCTTCGGATCGACAAGCACCATGCGTACCTGGTCGGGACGCGCCCGCATGAGGATCGATGTGATCATGGAGTTCAAGGTCACTGACTTGCCGGACCCGGTAGCCCCGGAGATGAGCAGGTGCGGCATGGTGGTGAGGTGAACGAGGGCCGGCTTGCCGGCGATATCCACGCCCAGAGCAACCCGCATCGGATGCGGGTCGAGGCGGGCCTCGTCGCTGTCGAGGATGTCGCGGAGAGTGATGCGATCCCGCTCACGGTTGGGAACTTCGACGCCGATCGCTGACTTGCCCGGGATCGGGGCGACGATGCGGACGTCCGGTGCGGCCAGGGCGTAGGCGATGTCGTGGGCGAGGCCGGTTACCTTCTTGACCTGCACGCCAGGGCCGAGCTCGACCTCGAAGCGGGTTACGGTCGGCCCGCGGGAGGTGCGGGCGACCACAGCGTCGACGCCGAACTGCTCGAAGGTCGCCTGGAGCGCGCGCGCCTGCGCCCCCGAGTGGCGACGCGCCGTCGCCGCGGCGATTGCTCGGCCACTGTGGAGGAGATCGAGCGGTGGCAGCTCGTAGTCGTCCCACGAGGCAGGTGGGGGCTTCAGCTTCGTGGCCTGGCCGGGCCAGTTCGATGCAGGAGGGTGCCCGAAGAGCATGCTCGGGTCGGGCTCGGGCTCGACGTCGAGCGCGTCGGTGACGTCGTCAAGTCGGAGCACCGCGCGGCCAGTCGCCGCGGCGACGGTCGGCGTCACGTCGGCGGTCGCGCCGGCGGACGGATCCTCCTCCTCCTCCTCCTGCGCCTCGTCGTAGTCGGGCTCGTAGGGTTGTCCGACCGATGCCGGCTTCGGCACGTCATCTATGACCCCACGGCGCGCGGGCAGCAGAGCGCGACACACGGTCGACAGGGAAGTCTTCGTCACGATGAGCAGTCCGAGTGAGAGCACCGCGAGGATCACGGCAGCGGCGCCCCAGGTGCTGAGCGCGTTCTGTAGCGGTCGCGACAGTGCCCAGCCGGCCATCCCTCCCGCGGACCACAATGTCCGGACTCCGTCGATCGGTTCGGGCGCACCAGCCAAGAGATGCCACCCGGTGATCACCGCGACGAGCGTCAACATGACGCCGATGACCCGCCGGCCGCGTTCCGGTGCGGGACGGCGGTCGACGAGTGCGACGCCGAGATAGACGAGCAGCGGAGGGACCAGGTAGCCGAAGATGCCGAGTAGTCCGCGGGAGAGGGCGTTGAGCGCCGCCCCCACCGCTCCGGCCTTGCCGAGATAGAGCCCGAGTCCGGTGATGACGCCGAGGAGTACGAGTCCGACGCCGTAGACGTCGCTCACCTGATCGCCGAGTTGGGTTCGTAGGGCCCGAGCCAGACGTGCGCACGAACTCAGAGGGCTGAAGCCGCCCCCGCGTTTGCGCGCTGGTTTGCGCGAGTCACCGGCCGACGTTCGCGAGGATCGGCGGGTAGTGGGACGTGTGCGCGTTGCGGTGGGCACCGATAAGCCGATCCGTATCTCTCAGTACTAGCTTGATCTCAGATTGCCAGGAGCCACACAAAACGACAAGTGTGCACATTGGCAACGTAACAGTGGCCGCTCGTTCTGTCTGCTCGCACTTCAGGGCAGGGTCTTTCGTGCTCCAATCAGCCCTGCCCCGCTACGGCTTATCGAGCGCACGCGCGCGCATGCGCCTGTGGTTGGAGACCGAGCGCTCGCCGCAGCCGCGCGGGTCCCTCTACTGAAGAATCCGTGCGAGCTCAGAACGGGACCGTTTCAGGTGACCCGCCGGTAGCGGTGTACAGCCAGCGGTACGAAGACCACCACGATCGCCAGGATCCAGCCCAGCGACTGAAGCAGAGGCGTGACGGCAGGCCCGCCCAGGGTGAGCGCCCGGACAGCGTCGACGGACACGGTGATGGGACTGAGCTTCGCGAAGGCCTGCAGCCAGCCGGGCATCGTCCGCACCGGCACGAACGCCGACGAGGCGAAAATGAGCGGAAAGAGCCATACGAAGCCGGCCACCTGAACCGCCTCGGTCTGACGTACGGCGAGGCCGATGAAGGCGGAGATCCACGAGAACGCGAAGCCGAGCAGCACGGCGAGGATGAGCGCGCCAAGGGCCCGGCCGAGCCCCGCCAGGAACCGGAAGCCGATCATCGTGCCCACGGCGGTCATGAGGCCCACCACGAACAGGTTCCGAACGGTGTCGGACAGTGTTCGTCCGGCCAGCACCGCCGAGCGGGCCATCGGAAGGGAGCGGAAGCGGTCGATGATGCCTCGCGACAGGTCATCGGCGAGTCCCACACCGGTCTGGGTCGAGCCGAAGACGACCGTCTGGATGAAGACGCCCGGCAGCAGGAACTGGATGTAGGGGATGCCGGGCATGCTCGTGCTGATGGCACCGCCGAACACGTAGGTGAACAGCAGCACGAACATCACGGGCTGAATGGTGGAGAACACCAGCAGCTGGGGCAGGCGCGTGTACATGCGCAGGTTGCGGCCCGCGATCGCGAGGATGTCGGAGGCCGCCCAGGCGATGGCGTGGCTGCGGGGCAGCGTTGCGGTGGTCATGCCGTGACCTTCCCGGCGTGGCGGTCGGGGCTCAGGGGGAGTTGGTTGTTGTTCTGCTCGCGGCGTGGCCGGTGAGCGCGAGGAAGACGTCGTCGAGGGTGGGGCGTCGCAGCGTGATGTCGCCAATGTCGATGCGTTCCGCGTCGAGCCGGCGCACCGCTTCCACGACGATCGAAGTACCGGCTGACGTCGGCACCGACAACCGCCGCAGGTTCTTGTCGACCTGAACCTCGCCGCAGGCCAGGGGGGTGAGCGCGCGGACCGTGAGCTCGAGTTCGTCGGCCTGGTCGACGGTGATCTCGAGCAGGTCGCCGCCCACTCGTGACTTCAGCTCGTCGGATGTGCCCTCGGCGATGATCAGTCCGTCGTCGATCACCGCGATCGAGCTCGCGAGACGGTCCGCCTCCTCGAGGTACTGGGTGGTGAGCAACACCGTGGTGCCGTCTTCGACGAGTTGGGTGATCATCTCCCACAGACCCAGCCGACTGCGGGGGTCGAGCCCGCTGGTGGGCTCGTCGAGGAAGAGGATCTGGGGGCGACCGACGAGGCTGGCGGCGAGGTCGAGGCGGCGCCGCATGCCTCCCGAATAGCCCCGGACGATGCGGTCGGCTGCGCCGGTGAGGTCGAAGCGTTCGAGCACGTCTGCGGCGCGGCGGCGGGCCTCGCGCCGAGAAAGGCGGTAGAGGCGCGCGACGAGTTCGAGGTTCTCCCGGCCGGTGAGGTTCTCGTCGACGGCGGCGTACTGGCCCGCCAGGCCGATCACCGAGCGCAACTCGGCGGCTTCCGCCACGACATCGTAGCCAGCCACCACCGCCCGCCCTGCGTCGGGGGTGAGGAGGGTGGTGAGGATGCGCACCGCGGTGGTCTTTCCGGCTCCGTTCGGGCCGAGCAGCCCCAGCACGCTCCCGACTGGGACCTCCAGGTCTATGCCGCGCAGGGCCTCGACCTGGCCGAAGGCTTTGCGCAGTTCCTCGGTGTAGATCGCTGTCTGCATGCCCGATGCTCCATCTGACGGGTGGGGGACCGGGTCCCACGCCTGCTCTCGGCTTCAAACTACTTGAGGCGCAAAACTATTAGCCTCATGTAGCGAAGTTGCACGAGGTCCATCAGTCCACACGCCGGTGCCCTCCCGCCCACATCGTCCCCTGCCATTCAGGCTCGGCAGGGATCACAGGAGGAGCTTCGACCGCTCTCGGACACGGTACCGCATGATCACCTCAACTCTTGAGCTTGTCAAGTTATGTGCTATGATCCCCGCTATGGGCGATCAGGGGAGGCGGGTTTCAGCGCCGAGCGAGCCGGGGCGCGACTCGCCTGAATCAGCTGGGGCGGCCGACGTTTTCGCGCACGAGATCCACGAACTACTGTTCGATCTGCTCCTCCGCCTGCGGGGACAGGTCGAGTCCGCAACCTCGGCCCATGGTCTCTCCCAGCCGCAGTTCCTGGTGCTGCGCACCTTGGCTGCCCCCCGCTCGATGGGAGAGCTCGCCGGCGCGCTGCGCTGTGATGCGTCGAACATCACCGGCATCATCGACCGGTTGGAGGAACGCGGTCTCGTGGAGCGGCGGGTCGCCTCGGATGACCGGCGCGTCAAGAACGTCGTGCTCACCCGCGAGGGCGAACGGCTGCGGGGTCAGCTGCAGCGACAGATCGTCGAGCGCTCGCAGGTGGTAACTGCCCTGACCGCCGCCGAACGCTACGCCCTGGTGAGTCTACTGCGTCGTATGACTGCCACACGCTGAGGGTCGAGTGATGGCGACCGTTTCCGCCGAGTCCGCCACTCCCTCCCGTGACGCGCTCGTTGTTCCGCTCCAGGCGCTCGACCGGTCTTCCTTGCCGCTTGCGGGCGGCAAGGGGGCCAATCTGGGGGAGTTGGTGAGGGCCAGGTTTCCGGTGCCGGCCGGTTTCGTGGCCACCACCGCGGCCTACGACCTATTCGTCGTCCATAACAGGCTGGCGGAGACGATCACCCGCGCCTTCACGGATCAGACCCGGGACGGCGAGGTCGAGGAGGGGTCGGCAGGCGGGAACGGCGACCGAACGGGAGCCGCCATCCGCCACGATTTCGAGAGCGCTGCGGTCCCCAACGAGGTCGAGCGCGGCCTTCTGGCCGCATACCGCGAGCTCGGGCAGGGCGCGGTGGCGGTGCGCTCGAGCGCGACAGCCGAAGATCTGCCTGAGGCAGCCTTCGCCGGCCAGCACGACACCTTGCTGAACGTCCTCGGCGAGCAGTCGTTGGTTGACGCCGTACGAAGCTGCTGGGCCTCCCTGTGGACCGACCGCGCCATCGCCTACCGGCGACGACTGGGAATCGACCAGGGCACGGTGAAGCTGGCCGTCGTGGTCCAGCGCATGGTGACGGCGGAAGCGGCTGGCGTGATGTTCACCGCCGATCCGGTTACGGGCTCTCGGGACGTCGTGACGATCGACGCGAGCCCCGGCCTGGGCGAAGCGGTCGTCGCGGGCGCTGTCACGCCCGACCACATCGTCGTGCACAAACGTTCAGGTCGGGTGAAAGAACGCTTGCCCGGGTACCACGAGGTGATGGTCCGGGCACGCCCGGAGGGCGGCACCGAGCAGGTGGAAGGACCCCTCGCCCGCGAGGCTCCCGTGCTGCCGGACGGAGCGCTGCGCCGACTTGCCTACCTCGGCCGAGCCATCGAGCGGCATTTCGGAGGCCCGCAGGACATCGAGTGGGCCTGGGACGGTCGGGACCTTTTCATCCTCCAGGCCCGGCCCATCACCGCGTTGGCGGTGCC
>JALYGD010000316.1 GCA_030777265.1 Actinomycetota bacterium
TGTCGTGAGCGGACGGGAGGGCCGTGCGCTCGTCGTCCTCGTCATCGTGAGCTGGAGCGACTGGATCGACGGCTACGTCGCCCGGCGCTTCAACCAGGTTTCGCGCATCGGCAGGCTCCTCGACCCGATCAGTGATCGGCTGCTCGTCGCGGTGGTGGGCATCGCCCTGATCGTGGGGGGGATCCTGCCGCTATGGGCGGTACTCGTCGTACTCGCACGGGATGCTTTCATGCTCACCGGAGTGGCGCTCCTCCTGGCCCGCGGCAAGACGCCGCCTCCGGTCACCGACCTCGGGAAGACCGCGACATTCGGTCTCATGCTCGCCTTCCCGCTCTTCCTGCTCGCTCACCTCCTGGGCTCTACGCAGCTGAGGTTGTCCGCGTGGATGCTCTCTGCATCGGTGGCGTTCCTCTACTACCTCGCCGCCGGCCAGTACGTCGTCGTGGTTGCTCGCGACCTCAGACGATGAGATCGGGGAGTCCTCGAGACCGTCTCTCCGGCGTCTAGCAGGGCGATCGGGACATGGCTGAGCTTGGCAAGGCCGAACGCCCAAACTGGTGGCAGGGCGCCGTCGGCTACGAGATCTACATCCGCTCGTTCGCCGACGGTAATGGCGATGGGGTGGGCGACCTCGAGGGCCTGCGGTCACGTCTTGTCCACGTCGTAGATCTCGGGGTCGACCTCATCTGGATCACGCCGTTCTATCCCTCGCCCATGGCTGACCACGGCTACGACGTCGCCGACTATCGCGCTGTCGACCCTCGCTACGGGAAGCTGGCAGACGTCGACGGGTTGCTCGCCCAGGCGCACGATCTCGGGCTGCGCGTGCTCTTCGACCTTGTACCGAACCATACCTCCAGCGAGCATTCGTGGTTCCGCTCGGCTCGTCGTGGTCGGGACGCTCCCTACCGTGACTTCTACGTCTGGCGGCAGCCGGCCCCGGACGGCGGTCCACCCAACAACTGGGTCAGTCACTTCGGCGGACCGGCATGGACCTACGACGAGGCCACCGGTCAGTTCTGGCTGCACCTCTTCCTGCCCGAGCAGCCTGATCTCAATTGGGCGAACCCCGAGGTTGGCGCGGCCTTCGACGACGTTCTGAAGTTCTGGCTGGACCGCGGAGTTGACGGCTTTCGCATCGACGTCGCCCATGCTCTCGTGAAGGACCCCCAGCTGCGAGACAACCCGCTGCGTTCCGCTCCGCCCCGCGACGCCAGCGCCTCGGAGATCTGGTCGGCCTATGAACACCGCTACGACCTCGACCAACCCGGCGTGCTCGAGATCTACCATCGTTGGCGCGAGCTCGTGGCTCCCTACGGCGCACTGCTCCTCGGAGAGGTGTATCTGCTCGACCCGAGGAAGGTGGCGCGCTACGTCGGCGGTCAGGAGGGGCTGCACGCGGCACTGTGTATCACGCCCACCCGTATCGGCTGGGGCGCCGATCGCATCCGCTCTACCCTGCGTGAAGGTGTCGCCGCAGGAAATGGCTACTTCGCGTGGCCCCTGAGCAGCCATGACGACCCTCGGGCGCCGACCCGCTTCGGCGGGGGAGCGCGCGGGTCCCGCCGGTCTCTGGCCTACCTGACTCTGTTGGCGGGGCTGCCTGGCATACCGTTCCTCTATCAGGGTGACGAACTAGGACTCTGCGACGGGGAGGTGCCTCGGGAGCGGGCAGTGGACCCGGTCGAGGTCCGCAACGTCGCGGGCCGTGGCCGCGATGGATCTCGCACCCCCATGCCTTGGGAGCCGGGCCCAGGCTGTGGGTTCACGAACGGTGAACCGTGGCTCCCCTTCGGGGGACGTCGAGCAGAGGACAGCGTCGCGGTCCAGGACCGGGAAGCGGGGTCTTACCTGAACCGTACCCGGTCACTTCTGACCGTCCGCCGTTCCAGTCGCGACCTGAGCGGCGACCTCCCCGTCGAATGGCTGACATCGAGCGGCCCGCTCGTCGCCTACCGACGCGGCGACGCCCTGGTCGTCGCCAACTGCGGTCCGGGTAGTGCCCGGCTGAAGCTACCGCAAGGAGACTGGAAGGCGGTCTTCGTGTCCCAGGACGCGGCCGAGATCCGCGATCAGTGGCTCGAGCTGGCCGAGGACACCGCCGCCGTGCTGTGCCCAAGGGTGCTCGCATGATCTTGGTTTGCGGCGAAGCCATCATCGATTTCACTCCGGCTCAGTGCGGCACGGAGGACGGCTTCGTCGTGCGGCCGGGCGGATCACCGCTCAACGTCGCGGTGGGACTCGCGCGCCTCGGGACTTCCAGCGGGTTCTTCGGTCGCATCTCCGAGGACCCCTTCGGTCGCCAGCTCCACGGCTACCTCGAGCGCAACCACGTCGACCTGACGCTCCTGCGGCAGGGTTCCGAGCCGACTGCGCTCGCGTTCGTGGTAGTCCGCGAGCAGGGGGGTGCGGGCTACGACTTCCGCTGGGACGCCACGGCCGACCGTCGGCTGCTCGCACACGACCTGCCCGAGGCCCTTCCCGAGCAGGTCGTGGCGCTCCACCTCGGCTCGCTGGGAACGACCCTCGAGCCCATGGCTTCGACGCTCGAGGCGCTCAGCGAGCGCGAGCGCGGGCGGCGGCTCGTCTCGTTCGATCCCAATGTTCGTCCCCCGCTCGTCCCCGAGCGGACCCCCTACCTCGAGCGCTTGGAGCGGCTCGTCGAACGCGCGGACGTGGTGAAGGTGAGCGACGAGGACCTCGGGTGGATAAGGCCGGAGGAGTCCCCCGAGGAGGTCGCGCGACGCTGGCAGGCCTCCGGCCCCGCCCTCGTCGTCGTGACGCGCGGAGCCGACGGCGCCTTCGCCGTGGCAGTCAGTGGAGAGGCGGAGGCCAGCTCACCACGCGTCGAGGTCGTGGACACGGTGGGAGCCGGCGATGCGTTCACGAGCGGCCTGCTCGCCTGGCTCGCGGACCATGGGCGGCTGGACCGGGCTTCGCTCGAACGCCTCGACGTGGCCGAGCTCGATCAGGCGCTGGTGTTTTCGTCCCAGGTCGCGGCCCTGACCTGCACACGAGCAGGGGCGGACCCGCCGCGACGAGCAGACTTGGACAGCCGCTGACGCGTGGGAGCGGGTCAGTGCTCTCGACAGCGAGTAGCGCGGGTGAAGCAGCTGGAACGAGAAGAGGAGCTCGTCCCACGCCCGGGGTCACGGGTCCTCGAGCGTGGTCGGCGCCCAGCCCACCGGGGTCCGAGACGGTGGGGAAAGCCGACGATCGGAGCACTTGTCCCACCACGCGCCCGCCTGCTGGAATTGGCTCAGGCAGCGGCCCAGGAGCGGCTTGCGTGCCCAGGACCGCGATTGAGCGCG
>JALYGD010000317.1 GCA_030777265.1 Actinomycetota bacterium
CAGGCGCTGCCGGCAGACATCGCCGAGTTCCTGGCCTCGACCGAGTCGTACGAGGGGGACGGTTCCTGGGACTTCGGGGAGGGCTGGGGCTTCGAGGGCTACGGGGAGGCCGGTTCCTAGTCGTCCAACGAGGCGCCAGCGCCAGCCTCTCGGCCTGGTCATGTCCCTGCGGACATCGTTCACAGGCCGCTTGAGGGGTTGGGCACCTGCTGCTCGTTGTGGTCCGGCGACGCTGGCGCACGCAGTCCCGCCCGCCTCTATGGCGATCCCGTAGCTCCCCACCCGCCCGGGCCTGCGGCCCTTCCCGTAGCTCCCCACCCGCCCGGGCCTGCGGCCCTTCCCGTAGCTCCCCACCCGCCCGGGCCTGCGGCCCTTCCCGGTGGGCAGGGACAAGCCGCTCCTCCCCGTCCATGACCAATCAGTGCGAGGTTGACCCCCACTCGACAGGCCGGTACCGTGGTCGACGTCCGCCGGGCACCGCCCGGCGGCGCGCGTGTCCGGGCTCAGACGCGCCAGGATTCAAGGGAATTCGCGCCCCCCGCTAGACCGTGACGACGGGACGGCGCAGGCGTGATCAGCGCAGATCAGCATCGGAACGGGCAGCCTTCACCCCACCTTCCCGGTTGGCGGTGTCGCCACAGTGACAACACACCCGACTCCGGCGATGAGCGCAGCGAGAGCAGCGGGAGTACAGCAGTCGCGAGCCTCATAGTCAGGTGCGGACGCGACGGAGGAGCGACAGCGGATGCCCACCATTCAGCAGCTGGTGCGCAAGGGCCGTAGTGCGAAGTCGGAGAAGACGAAGTCCCCAGCCTTGCGGGGCTCGCCACAGCGGCGCGGCGTCTGTACGCGCGTATACACGACTACACCGAAGAAGCCGAACTCTGCCTTGCGCAAGGTCTGTCGCGTGCGCCTGACAAGCGGGGTAGAGGTGACCGCATATATCCCGGGCGAAGGTCACAACCTTCAGGAGCACTCGATAGTTCTCGTGCGCGGCGGCCGGGTGAAGGATCTGCCGGGGGTGCGCTACAAGGTTATTCGGGGCGCCCTTGACGCCGCGCCCGTGCGGGACCGCAGGCAGAGCCGTTCCCGCTATGGAGTGAAAAAAGAGGGGTAGACCTGCTTTTCGCGCAGCCCCCCGACGAGCTACAGGAGACGAGGCATGCCGCGCAAGGGCACCATTGGGCGACGCAAATTACCGGCCGACCCTAAGTACGGCTCCGTGCTCGTTACCCAGATGACGAACCGGATCATGAGGGACGGCAAGCGATCGCTCGCCGAGCGCACGATTTACGATGCGCTCGCGATCATCGGCAACCGCACGCAGGGCGGCGACCCCCTCTCGGTCCTGAAGCGAGCCGTCGACAACGTCCGTCCGTCGCTCGAAGTGAAGTCACGGCGCGTCGGCGGAGCCACGTATCAGGTGCCGGTCGAAGTACGACCCGCGCGCGCGACCACCCTCGCGCTGCGATGGATCGTCTCCTACGCGCGCATCAGGCGCGAGAAGACGATGTCGGAGCGGCTCGCGGGCGAACTGCTCGACGCTTCGAACGGCATAGGAGCGTCACTTAAGCGCCGAGAGGACACGCACAAGATGGCCGAGGCCAACCGCGCCTTCGCCCACTACCGCTGGTAGGTATGTAGGGAGACCGTTTCTCCTATCGTCCCACACTCATTGCAGGAATTGTATCGTGACAGCAATCCGCGAATATCCCCTGGCCAGGACCCGCAATATCGGGATCATGGCCCACATCGACGCGGGCAAAACGACGACGACCGAGCGGATCCTCTACTACACGGGCCGCACCTACAAAATCGGAGAAGTACACGACGGCTCTGCGGTAATGGACTGGATGGTCCAAGAGCAGGAGCGCGGTATCACCATCACATCGGCTGCGACGACCTGCCGGTGGAAGGATCACTGGATCAACGTCATCGATACGCCGGGCCATGTCGACTTTACTGTTGAAGTCGAGCGATCCTTGCGGGTTCTCGACGGTGCGGTAGCGGTATTCGACGGGGTTGCCGGTGTTGAGCCCCAATCCGAAACCGTGTGGCGGCAGGCGGACAACTATCACGTCCCGCGCATCTGTTTCGTCAATAAGCTTGACCGCATAGGGGCATCATTCGAGAAGTCGCTGGAGTCTATCCAGACCCGTCTCACCTCGAGCGCCGTCGCCATCCAGATTCCGATTGGCGTTGAGGATGCGCACGAAGGCGTCGTGGACCTCATCGGCAGGCGCGCTCTCGTCTGGCGTGGGGACGACCTCGGCGCGTCGTGGGACACGATCGACATCCCTGATGACCTCGCCGACGAGGCCCAGCTCTGGCGCGATCGTCTCGTGGAAAAAGTCGCGGAATCGAATGACGAGCTGCTCGAGACCTACCTCGAGAGCGGAACGCTCTCGCCCGAGCAGATCAGGGGTGGGCTTCGCAACGCCACGATCGCCAACACGCTCGTACCCGTCTTGTGCGGTTCGGCCTTCAAGAACAAGGGGGTGCAGCCACTGCTCGATGCGGTCGTAGACTTTCTACCTGCCCCGCTGGACGTCCCACCGATCCGTGGCAAGGAGCCGAAGACGGGTGAGGACGTGGTTCGCGAGGCCGACGACAGCGCCCCCTTCTCGGCTCTCGCCTTCAAGGTCATGACCGACCCCTACGTTGGCACGCTCACCTTCGCGCGTGTCTATTCCGGCACCCTCGAGGCCGGCTCCCACCTGCTGAACGTGACGAAGGGTCGCCGTGAGCGCATCGGGCGCATTCTCCAGATGCACGCGAACTCGCGCGAGGAGCGGGAGGCCGCCTACACCGGTGACATCGTCGCCTTCGTCGGGCTGAAGGGCACCACAACGGGGGACACGCTCACCGATCCGAGGCGGCCCATCCTGCTCGAGTCGATGGAGTTTCCCGAGCCGGTCATACATATTGCGATCGAGCCGAAGACGAAGGCGGATCAGGAGAAATTGTCGACGGCGCTCCAGAAGCTCGCCGAGGAAGACCCAACCTTCCGGGTGTCGTCCAACGAGGAGACCGGGCAGACGATAATTGGCGGGATGGGCGAACTCCACCTCGAGGTCATTGTCGACCGGCTCATGCGAGAGTTCAGGGTCCAGGCGAACGTCGGCCGACCACAGGTCGCGTACCGCGAGACCATCAAACGCGACGTGAAGGACATTGAGCTCCGCTATGTGCGCCAGACAGGAGGTCGAGGCCAATACGGTCACGTCGTCATCAACCTCGAGCGGCTCGAGCCTGGGATGGGCTACGAGTTCGAGAGCCGGATCGCGGGGGGGGCGGTCCCGAGGGAGTACATCCCGGCCGTCGATGCCGGAATCAAGTCGGCGCTCGAGGGGGGCGTGCTGGCCGGCTACCCCATCGTCGATGTGAAAGCGGTGCTCACCGACGGTTCGTACCACGACGTCGACTCCTCCGAGATGGCCTTCAAGATCGCCGGCTCGATGGCGGCGAAGAAGGCTGCGGAGCGGACCGGCATTCAGATCCTCGAGCCGGTCATGGCGGTCGAGGTCGTGACGCCGGAAGACTACATGGGCGACGTCATCGGTGATCTGACGGCAAGGCGCGGCCACATAGAGTCGATGGAGCCACGCGGCCAAGCCCAGGTCATCCGGGCACGGGTTCCGCTTTCGGAGATGTTCGGCTACGCGACCGATCTTCGCTCCATGAGTCAAGGCCGGGCCACATACAGCATGCAGTTCGCCTCATATCAACCTGCCCCCACCAACATCCAACAGGAGATCGTCGCGAAGACCCGCGGCGAGTAGCACGACACCATCTGGGGGGTGGCGAGGCCGGAGGAGCGGGCTTGGAGCCCTGAGGAGCCGTTTGGCTGTCCGGGCCGCGGCGGGGCAGGATTGTCCGTCGGTGTTGGAGGCGGAGGGATCTAAAGGAGTTTGATGATGGCTAAGGCGAAGTTCGAGCGGACGAAGCCGCATTTGAATATTGGGACGATCGGTCATATCGATCATGGGAAGACGACGTTGACGGCGGC
>JALYGD010000318.1 GCA_030777265.1 Actinomycetota bacterium
TTGCTTTCCGAACCGGTGGGGTCGTCGGCATGCTGACCGTCGGCCTGGGGCTCCTCGGCGCGACGATTGTGGTTCTCTGGTTCAAGAGCGACGCGCCCAGCGTGCTCGAGGGCTTCGGGTTCGGCGCGGCACTGCTCGCGATGTTCATGCGTGTCGGCGGAGGAATCTTCACCAAGGCAGCCGACGTGGGCGCAGACCTGGTCGGTAAAGTGGAACAGGGTATCCCCGAGGACGACCCCCGCAACGCAGCCACCATCGCCGACAACGTCGGCGACAACGTCGGTGACTGCGCCGGAATGGCCGCGGACCTGTTCGAGAGCTACGAAGTCACCCTCGTCGCCTCGATCATCCTCGGAGTGGCGGCCTTCCAGTCGATCTACCCCGACGACCCCACGCGGTGGGCGATCGGCCTCATATTCCCGGTCATTGCTCGTGCCGTGGGAGTGCTCGCCTCGATCGTCGGGGTGTTCATGGTCCGCGCCAGCGAGCGCGATCGCAGCGCCATGGCGCCGATCAACCGTGGTTTTCTCACGGCCGGCGTCCTCACCGTCGTCGGCACGCTGCTCGTCGTCGTGTTCTACGTCGGCAACGGGGCTTTCGCCGAGGGCTGGCGGATGCTGGCCGCGGTCGTGGTCGGCCTCGTGCTCGCCCAAGGCGTGAGCCAACTAACGGAGTACTTCACCTCGACCGAGACGGCGCCGGTGCGCGAGATCGCTGAGTCGGCTCGCACCGGCCCGGCCACGACCGTCCTGTCGGGAATCAGCAGTGGGCTCGAGTCGTCGGTATGGGCCATAGTCGCCATCGCCGGTGCGATCGGCGTCGCGGTGGCTCTCGGCGGTGGCAACCTCCAGTTCTCGCTCTACCTCGTGGCACTCGCCGGCATGGGGATGCTCGCGACCACAGGAGTCGTCGTCTCGGAGGACACATATGGTCCGGTCGCGGACAACGCGGCAGGGATCGCCGAGATGTCGGGGGAGTTCCACGGGGAACCCGAACGGATCATGGTCAGCCTCGACGCCGTCGGCAACACGACGAAGGCGGTCACGAAGGGGTTCGCGATCGGGTCGGCCGTGATCGCCGCGGTTGCGCTGTTCGCCGCCTACATCGAGACCATCGGGGCGGAGCTCGAGCTCGGCAAGACCGGCACCGCGCTGTTCCGTGATATCGCCACCCAGATCAACGTCGCCGACCCCGTGACCTTCATCGGGCTGCTCATCGGCGGGTCCGTGGCGTTCCTGTTCAGCGCGTTGGCGATCCGGGCGGTCGGGCGGACCGCTGGCGTGGTCGTACAGGAAGTCCGGCGTCAGTTCCGCGAGAAGCGGATCATGGAAGGGATCGACAAGCCGGAGTACGGACCGGTCATCGATATCTGCACCACCGCGTCGCTGCGTGAGCTCGCAACGCCGGCACTGCTCGCGGTTCTCACCCCGGTCATCATCGGGTTCGGGATCAACTACCTCGCGCTAGGAGCATTCCTCGCCGCGGTGATTCTCACCGGCCAGCTCATGGCGAACTTTCTCTCGAACGCGGGCGGGGCGTGGGACAACGCGAAGAAGTACATCGAGGAGGGCCACGAGGGCGGTAAGGGCTCCGAGGCGCACAAGGCTGCCGTCATCGGTGATACCGTCGGCGACCCCTTCAAGGACACCGCCGGTCCTGCGCTGAACCCACTCATCAAGGTCATGAACTTGGTCTCGTTGCTGATCCTGCCGGCGGTCATCAGCTACCGGGACGACACGGCTCTCCGCCTCGGTATTGCGCTGGCCGCGCTCGCGGTGCTGCTCGCCGCGATCGCGTTCTCGAAGCGGAGAACCGGTGCGCTCGCCGATTACACGGAAGCGGTGAGTGGAGCGCAAGTGATGTCCGACCGCGATGCTGCCTTGAAAGCGGCCATCGACCGCTGGATCTTCGACCTCGGCGACGAGGAGCACGATTTGCGGGAGCGGCTGCGCGAGGTCCGCGACAGTCTCCCAGTCCGGCCGACGCCTGGGACCGTAAGGAAGATGGTCGAAGCTGAACTGCAGGTGAGTGCCCGCCCGGACCCAGGGGGTGCAAGGTAAGGCCCAACTTCGCGTTGCCTGCCGGCACGACGGAACCGAGCATCTGCGAGCCGGACGGCCATCCAGCTGGCATGGTCTCAGGCGCCGGCCGGGCTGGCACGTTGCACCCCTGGCGCTGGCCGGGCAGGGAGGGCGTGTGATCGCGCCGCTACCGTTGCGGCTGGTGCGGGACGCCTTCCCCGAGCGTCCCGCCTACGACGCCGCCGTGTCGCGGGCGCTCATGCTGCGGATTGCTGCCAGGCAGGAACCGGAGACTTTTCGGCTCCACCGACCTGGCCGGACCCTCGCATTCGGCCGCCAGGATGCGAGAAGGCCCGGTTACCCGGCGGCGGTGTCCGCGGCTGCCGCGGCGGGGTTCACGCCGGTGCAGCGACTCGCCGGCGGCCGTGCCGCAGTCTTCCACGAAGACAGCCTCGCGTTCTCGCACGAACTCGCAGACCCCGCTCCCCGGCGAGATATCCACGAGCGATTCTGCGCCATTTCCGACCTCATGTCTGCAGCGCTGCGACGCCTCGGCGTCGACGCGCACGTCGGCGAGGTCGCTGGCGAGTACTGCGCGGGGGCTTACAGCGTCAACGCTCGGGGAGTCCGCAAGCTCGTCGGGGTGGGGCAGCGAATCATCACCGGTGCAGCTCATACGGGTGGGGTGGTGGTTGTCGCGGGAAGTGATCGGGTTCGCCGCGTGCTCGTGCCCGTCTACGCGGCGCTCGAGATCCCCTGGCAACCGGTCACGGTCGGCAGCGTCGAAGACGAGATCGGTCCACTGTCCGCGGAGGTCGTCGCTGAGGCGATCATCGCCGAACTCGAGCTCCGTTACGACCTTGTCGAGGGCCAGCTAAACCGTGACACCTTGGAGCTCGCCGAGGCGCTCGAGGCCGACCACGGCGTGGCCCACGACGTGCACGCTTGCGTGCGTGACGCCGGGCCGGAAACCTCAGTCGAGTTCCCTCAAAAGGTTCGCAAAGATCGCGGGACGCTTGCCTCTGCGGCCAGGGCGAAGCGGCGGGTGTGAGATTGAGCGACTGGCGCGAGGATCCGGATCTGCGCGAGCTCGGACGCGAGTTGCGCGAGCGGGTCGGCGGGGAGTTCCGGGGGGAGGCCGAGGAGAGCGAAAGGGCAGCGGCCGTGGCTGCGGCGCGGTCGCGGTCGCTGGCTCAGATCGCTGCGAGTCTGCGGAATCGCGGCGAACTCGTCGCAATAGGCACGGGCCGCAAGCTGTTCACCGGCACCGTCGTCTACGCGGGTGCGGACTTCCTGACCGTGCGCACCCCGAGCAGGATCGTGCACTGCAGCCTCGAGCGTGCCATCACCCTTCGCGTGGTCGGCAGGGGGCCGACGGGAGGCATCGGGCCCGAGCGGGGGCCGCGGACGTTTCGAGGTCGAATGCTCGAGCTCGAACTGGGTG
>JALYGD010000319.1 GCA_030777265.1 Actinomycetota bacterium
TCGAGCTCGACCGCAACCTCGAGCCCGGCACCGACGAGGTGGTCGACTGCGCTGGGCTGTGGATCATGCCGGGCTTCGTCGACCTCCACACCCACCTGCGCGAGCCGGGGTTCGAGGACGCCGAGGATGTGGCGACCGGCACCGCGGCGGCCGCGGCGGGCGGCTACACGGCGGTGTGTCCGATGGCCAACACTGATCCCGTCTGCGACACACCGGCGGTGGCCGAGCTCGTGCTGCGGCGGGCGCGCGAGGTGGGCCTCGCCGACGTCTTCCCGGTCGGAGCGATCACGAGGGGGCTGGCCGGCGCCGAGCTCGCCGAGTTCGGCGCCCTCCGCAGCTCCTCGGCCGCGGTGGACTGTTTCAGCGACGATGGCCGGCCCCTCGCCGACGCGCTCATGATGCGCCGAGCACTGCAATACGCACGCACCTTCGATGCGGTCGTGTGCAACCACAGCGAGGAACCGACCCTGACCTCGGGCGCTCAGATGAACGAGGGAGCGATCTCGTCACTGCTCGGTCTGCCCGGCTGGCCGCCGGAGGCCGAAGAGGTCATGGTCGCTCGCGACCTCATTCTTGCGGCAGGCGTCGGGGCACGGCTCCACGTCCCGCATGTGTCCACCGCCGGTTCGGTCGAGCTCATCCGCGCCGCCAAGGCCCGTGGCGTGCGGGTGACCGCCGAGGCCACCCCCCACCACCTGGTCCTCGACGACCGGATGGCCGCCGCCTACGACCCGAACCTGAAGGTCAACCCGCCGCTGCGCACCGCAGCTGACGCGGCGGCGCTCCGGGCGGGCCTGGTAGACGGGACCATCGACGCGGTGGCCACCGACCACGCACCTCACGCGCCGGAGCAGAAGGAACAGGAGTGGGAGCAGGCCCCCCCTGGCATGCTCGGACTGGAGACGGCGTTCGCGGTCGTCGTGACCAGGCTCGTCGACCCCGAAGCTCCCCGCCCCGACTTCGAGAGCGGAACCCTCGACCTGCTCACCGCCATCGCCCGTTTCACGACCGGTCCCGCCACGGTACGTGACGTCGCTGGGCACGGCGGAGCGATCGAGTCGGGGGCGCCGGCTCACCTCACAGTCGTAGACCCGGAGGCCCGGTGGGTGGTGGAGGGCCGTCGGTTGCGCTCGAAGGCCAGAAACACTCCCTTCGAAGGCAGGAAGCTGACCACACGTCCGGTGCATACCCTGCTCGGAGGACGCTTCACGCTCCGCGATGGCCGGACCGCGACGGAAGTGGTCCTGTGAGCGGCGCTCCGCAGGAGCGGCGCGAGAGGAGCCGTCTTAGGCCTCCTAAGACGGCGACGGGGGTGGAACGGGAAGGGGACGCCTGATGCAACGTCTGACTGCGACCTTCCTGTTCCTCGTCGTGCCCGTCGCGTGCGCGACTTATGGCATGTGGCGTAGCTACCTCCACCGGCGTCTCCGCGACGAGGCCCTCTACGCCCCGCTGCCAGCCTGTCCCCGCCCGGACCGCGCGCCTGACGGTATCGCCCGCTACACGGGCACCACCCGGGACCACAACTGGATCAAACGGGTAGCGCTCGGCGGGGTCTTCGGCCCCGGACCGTGTGCACTGTGGATCGAGGGGGACGGGCTGATCTTCGCGCGGGACCGCGGCCCGGTCACCCACCTCGCGCCGATCGTGGCGGTGGGGATCGAGCGTGGCCACGCCGCCCAGACAGGCCCCGCCGGTCGCACCCTCGTCGTTCGCTGGCGACATAGCACCGCCGACGGCGCTGCGGCCGAGCTCGATTCGGGTTTCATCTGCGGCAGCCGCGACGAGACCAGGCGACTCGCCGAGCGGCTGCGCGAGGTCGGGCAGGTCCAGCCGTGAGCGGCGCTCGGCGGGAGCGACGCGAGAGGAGCGGTCTTGGGTCTCCTAAGACGGCGACGCGGGTGGTCCCGTGACCGGGACAGCTGCCAAGGCGCTGGTGGTGCTCGAGGACGGTAGCGTCTTTCGCGGCAGCTCCTTCGGGGCCGAGGGGACGAGCTTCGGTGAGGCCGTGTTCAACACCGGGATGGCCGGGTATCAGGAAATCCTCACCGACCCGTCGTACCGCGGTCAGATCGTGGTGATGACCGCCACCCATGTCGGCAACTACGGCATGAATCCGGCCGATGCCGAGTCGGACCGTATCCAGGTGGCAGGGTTCGTCGTACGCGAGGCGGCCCGCCGACCATCGAGTTGGAGGGCCCGCGGAGATCTCGGCAGCGCGTTGCGCGAGGCCGGCATTGTCGGCGTCGAAGGCGTCGACACGCGCCGACTGACCCGGATCATCCGCGAGCAAGGCGCCATGAGGTGTGGAGTTTCTACCGAGATCCTCGACGTTGACGCGCTCCTTGCGCAGGTGCTCGAAAGCCCGGGCATGGTCGGTCGTGACCTCACCCGCGAGGTGACGACCTCGGCGCCTTACACGCTCCAAGGCGACGTCGGGGCACGAGGGCGGCGGCGTCGGGCCGTAGCCCTCGATTTCGGGGTGAAGCGCTCGATCCTTGGAAACCTGGCCCGTCAAGGCTTCGAGGTCGTCGTCCTTCCGGCGCACGTCAGCGACGAGGAGGTGCTGGCCTACGGCCCCGACGGGGTTTTCGTCTCGAACGGGCCTGGGGACCCAGCCGCCGTCACCGGCGGGATTGCAACCGTGCGTCGCCTGCTCGGCAAAGTCCCTGTCTTCGGGATCTGCCTCGGTTCACAACTGCTCGGCCATGCCCTGGGGGCTGAGACGTACAAGCTGCGGTTCGGGCATCGCGGCACCAACCAGCCGGTGCTGCGGCGAGCCGACGGGACAGTGGAGATCACGAGCCACAACCACGGCTTCGCGGTCGAGGCCGCGTCACTCGGCGAGCAGGTCGGAGACCATCGCTTCGAGACCGTGGCGCACGGCCAGGTCGAGGTCAGCCACCTCAACCTCAACGACGGGACCTGTGAAGGTCTCGTCTGTCTCGACGTGCCTGCTTTCAGCGTCCAGTACCACCCGGAGGCAGCCCCCGGTCCTCACGACGCGGAATACTTGTTCGAGCGCTTCTCGCGGCTGGTCGGGGGCTGGGCAGGTCGGTCGCCCCTCGGGGGCGCGGCCAGATCGGCGAAGCCGCACGACGGGGCGGGCGGGCGACGATAGAGGCGGGGCTGTCGTGGAGCGAGAGAAAGGTTGAGCCAGGTGAGCGACGCAACGGGCGCCGGGGCTCCTGTGCGGACCCGGCCGGTGCCGGTCAAGGTGTTCCTTCGCAACGGCTGCGTCGT
>JALYGD010000320.1 GCA_030777265.1 Actinomycetota bacterium
TCGTCCTGTTCCTGGCACTCATCACCGCCGCGACTCTGGCCGTCGTGACCGCCGTACGCCGTCGGCGGGCGCGCGGCAGTAATCGCGGATCCCGTCCATGATCGCCTCCCTGAAGCGGTGACCTGTACGTGCCGTTGATCATCGGTCAGGCGGCGCGCCCCTCCGGGCAGTATCGGCGGAGAGGCGCCGTCAGTGTCACGGAGGAGATAGTCGCGCCGACACGGCATCCTCGCTACCGGGCAGACCCTGATCGAAATCGGGGTGGGCCCTGATGCGGCGAGTTGGCCCTATCCGTACGTTGAAGACATGACCCGAGCATGGAGGAACAAGGGATGAGCTCAACGACGAGGAGACATCTTGCCTCAGCAACGACGACAGCGGTGAGGGACGATGAGTTAGCGCGGAAGGCGGCGCTGGCGGTGGCCGGCTTCATGACTGGCTTCTTGGTGCTCAACACCTATTGGGGGCTCGGCGGAAGCGCCGGCGTGGCGTGGGTGCTCGGATGTGACTGCACCGTGCCGCTGGCGGCAGTGTGGGTCCAGGAGGTCGCCATCATGGCTGGAATCGGCATCGTGCTCGGTCGGGCGGGAATCTGGCGCAACGCTCTGCCGCATTGGATCTTCGGCGTCGGCGCCTGGGCCATGACGGCCACCTTCGCCGCCGTCGCACTGCTGAACCTGTTGGGCGACAACACGGCCCAGGCGCGGCTCCTGTTTGCTCCTACGGGGCTCACGTTGAGCGTGCTGTGCGCCGTCGTGGCCGGGGCGCGAGCAAGTGGCGCGAGCGCTGATGTAAGCAAAACTTCTCCGATTTCCAGCGAACTGATCGAGGGGTCGCCTGCGTCCAACGATCTCAACACCTGCACCACAGCAGGACCGGGTTTCTGACGACGAATGGAGACAACTGTGATTAGAAGCGTCAAGATCGCTATGGCCGTGGCTGGGATGGCAGTGGGGCTGGCGGGCTGTGGGGGCGGGACTTCGGCGTCCTCCGGACCAGGCGCACCGGCACCGGATCACCCAACCACAGGAAGGTCGTGCGAGGACAGCCTCGAGCGTGTCGACGGCTTGGGGGCCTTGGGTGCGAACTGTGACACAGCGCACGGGGTGGCCGAGGCCTACGACTCCAAGATCATGGGTGCCGGCAGCTTCCCCGGCAACGCGCCACTGGCTGTGGGCGACGGCTGGTTCTGCGGCTCAAGGGTGTCGGGTGAGTCCGAGGAGAGCTTCTCCGTGACGTGCGACAAGGGCGACAGCAAGATCGAGGCGGTGACCTTTGCCTGGGGAGTATGACAACGGGGAGCCAGTTCCCAGGAGCGGTAACGGCGGAAGTGGTGAGATGGCAGCCGTCTGCGGTGCCGCATCATCGTTCGCCCCACACGCAAGCAGCGACATCGGAACGACGAGGGAAAAATCCGGTGGAACCAAAAGGGTACTTCCGGTCGTCCAACTTTCAGAACCAAGCGAGAGGGGAATGGGCATGGCCAGTCGAGCGATACGACCTTCACCGAGACCGACATCAAGACTGAGCAACGCAGGGATCCTGGTTGCCGTGGCGAGCATCATCGCGTTCGGTTGGGTGCTCGCGGCGCCCGTGGCGGCCCAGGAGATCGCCACCGTGGCGATCGGCGGGTCCACCGGCCCGTCTGTCGTCGAGGGTCCGTCGGCTCCGTGCAGCGACGCCATCCTCGTTCAGGTGATGGATGGCGTCGTGACCTTCACCCGGGACGGCGACGCCGCCACCCCGATGACCGTCAACTTCGACACCGGCGGATCAGCGGTGGAGGGAGCCGATTACACCGTCAGTCCCGAGGGCGGGCAGGTCGAGTTCCCCGCCGGCGAGTCCGCCGTTGACGTTCGTTTCTCCCCGTTGGGGCGAGACGTCGACGGTCGCACCATCGTCGTCTCGATCGTCGACGACGCGGGTTACGACGTTGGCTCACCTGAATCGGTAACGCTCACCATCGAGCGGTCGACCGTCAACCAGGGGTGCGAACCGCCGTCGTTCACGGCGGCGCCGTCCAATACCCACCAGGACATCTCGGTCGGTGACCACATGGCGGCGCTCGAAGTAGATCCCTTCCCGGGCACGACGGCCCACTTCGTGGTGGACGGCGGGACGCTTCCCCCCGGGATCACCTTGAACACCGACGGAAGCTTCGCCGGCACCGCCACCCGGGCGGGTACGTACACAGCGACGGTGGCGGCGTGCTCCCCTGCGTTCGTGCCACCGGAGAACCGCACCTTCTGCACATCGACGGAGCTCTCGGTAGTGGTCCACCCGCTGGACGAGGCGCCGTCAACTCCGCCGACCACAGGGCCCCGGCCGCCCACGCTGCCTGCTACCGGCGCCTCCAACGGTGTGCTCGTGGGGGTGGGCCTCGTTGCGGTGGGCGCCGGCTACCTGATGACTAGGGCATCAGCGAGGCGCGTCGTCGGCCGGTAGGCGCTACTACGTGTGGCCCATCTGCTTGACGGCGAGAACTCGACAAGACCGGTCTTGAACGAGGCGCGGGGCGTGGACGAAAGGGCGCCGAAGGGAACCTGGGCTCGAATCCCCGCACGCACGTACAGCCGCTCGATGAGGTACTGCACCTGGCGTGGGATGAAGGGAGTCCGCTGTAGTGGACGAAGAGAGGAGCGGCGGGCCGGGCGAGGTCATGGCCGGGTAAGCGGCTGACCCGGGAGGCGAGATACGTCCCGAGCACCGCTCGAGGGCCGGGTAGAGAGGGGCAGAGCCCGGGCCTCGTCACCCTTGCCCACCTCGGAGAGGCGCCGCTCGCCGGGAGGGCCGTCCAGGAAGCGGCCGTGAGAGACGAAGCACTTGCGGCGCTGGCCCGGCTCGCTCATTGAGTCAGACGGGGCTGCCAGTGCCCGCACTCCCTGCGCAAGCGACCGGTAGCGAGTAGAGATTCGAACAGGCTGATGTCGCCCGCCAGTGACATGGGACCACCTTGGGCTGAGTTTCGCCAGCGGCATGGGACCACCCTTTCGCCAGTCATAGGACCACCCCCGGGGTCCGCCAGCTTCGGTGCCGCTGGCGGTCTAATCGTCGCCTTCCGACCAGCGGTCCAGGAAGGGCGGCGATGGCATACCGGGAGGTTCGAGTGTTCGAAGTTCGAGAGGTGCTGCGGCTGTGGCTGCGAGGCGAGGGGCTCCGTTCGGTGGAACGCCTCGCGGGGGTCGACCGCAAGACGGTGCGGCGCTACGCGGCCGCCGCTGAGGAGCTCGGCTTGGTCCGAGACGGCGGCGAGGACCAGCTGAGCGACGAGCTCATGGGATCGGTGGTGGAGGTGGTGCGCCCGCACCGCAGTGACGGCCACGGCCAGTCGTGGCGGCTCCTGGTCATCCACCACGACCGCATCAAGGCGTGGCTGGTTCACTCAAAGAAACAACCCCGTGTCAGTTGGCGGCGGCGTTTGTCCGTGAGATAGCTGCGTTGCGCCAGATGCGGCGATTCTCACGCCGTCTGGGTGCCGCTCAAACACTCGCACTCGAGCGTGACTGCGGTCGTGGTCCTAGAACAACGTCCCGAATGACGGCGCTGGCCGCCAAGCACCGGATCTGGTGGACACCGGAGGGCGCACGGTAACCGGCGTGGTGTGCTTCGGAGCCGCACGATAACGCGCGCTCAATAAAGCGGCCGGGCGTTCCACGTCGACGAAACCTATCGGCGCGTATCGAGCTGCGTGTGGCCCGGTCGCCGTGGCGCCCTGCGAAACAACCCCTGCTTCGCCGGCGCCTCTCCCGCCGGATAATCCGCGCACCGATCGACGGGCAGGGCGTCGAAGGCGCCACCGGTGGGGTCGCCCGAGAATGGACGGATACGGTGCGAGGTAACGCTGAATCGACCGCTGAGGCATCGTGTGGTGGTACCGGAGGGGCTGGGGCACAGGACGCCCGCCACTCCCCCATGGTGAGCCGCTCAGCCTCAATGACGGGTGGGGTCGGTGGTCAGAATCCCAACCGACCCAGGTCGGTAGCCTCGATGCCCCATGGCGGCCAAAACGGTGGTGGACCCGGCAGGCCGCAACTGGAAGGTGCGTCGAAGGTGGACGCAGCGGAGGGTGTCGTGGCGGGGCCCGAAGGGGGACCGCGCCGTCGACCTCTTCGACGGTGCCGACCTTGCCGGCGACGGGGCAGACCTCCCAGTCATCGGCGTGATCATGTTGGCCATCGCCGCGCTGGTGGTTGCTGTGCTGGCGGTGCTCTTCGTCATCCCGGCACTGATCTTTGTCCTCGAGCTCGTGCTGGTCCTCGCCGCCGTCGGGCTCGGTGTGCTCGGCCGCGTCCTCTTCCGG
>JALYGD010000321.1 GCA_030777265.1 Actinomycetota bacterium
TTTCCGTCGTATCGGAGAGTCCGAGCAGGCCTCCATACCAGATTGCTGCAAGGGTTCGGACGACCTCCCTCGGCGCCTCTCCGGAGAGGTGCTCGTTGGCGTAACCCTCGACCATCGCGACGAGCGCGCTCGCCGCGGCTCTCGGGTCATGCCCCCCAGGTTCGGCCACCGGGGCAAGGTTGGCTGCGACCTTCTCCACAAAACCCGCCCGCAGCTCCGTGCGAAGCGTGGCAAAGTCGGCATCTACAGCCCCCGCCTCGGCCCAGGCTCGCATGACGTCAGCCTCGTCGGCGTGAACGGCGAGGAACTCGCCGATCACCCGTTCGAGCGCGGCCCGCACGTCCGGACCTTCCCAGGGGGCGGCAAGTACCTGCTCGAGGCGGGCCGCCGCCGTGTCGACGAGGTCGGAGAGGACGGCGGCCTTGTTGTCGTAGTACGTGTAGAAGGTGCCATGACTGACATGGGCGCGGGTGACGATGTCCTCCACCCGCGCGTTCGCATAGCCGATCCTGGCAAAGACGTCGCGTGCGGCGTCGCGCAGGCGGGCAGCGGTCTCGCGGCGGCGCCCACTCGTCGTCACTCCGACTGCCCGTCCTAAGCCTGCCTTCGTCTACACCGCCGTGGACTCGTGCTGGCGAGCCGCATCAGCGTACCCAGGGGAGCTTCTGTGAGAGCTTCTATTCCCGCCTCGTCGTCAGTCATCCCGGGTCGGCTGGCGCCACAGGCCGTGTCCAGCCGACGCCCGAGGCCACGCTGACTGTCGTGCCCACGCAAACCTTGCTCCGACGGCAAGCCAGCCCGCCCTCCCGCCGCCTCCGGCGGCCTCCCGGTTTAGCCCGCCCTCCCGCCGCCTCCGGCGGCCTCCCGGTTTACGACCCCTCGCCTGCCGTCACGGGGGCGATGTGCTGGCTACCATGCTCGGGCCGGCTGCGGTGCTCGCGCCGGCGGTACCTCTCAGCGGCCAGGCGGGGCGGTAGTGACGAAGATGGCAGCCGGGGTCGCGCGCGGGCGACGTCCCCGGCTCGATCTCGACGCCGTTACCGAAACCGTCGAAGCGATCGAGGCCAACGTCCGTTCGGTGGTCGAGGGCAAGCCTGGGATCATCCGGCTTGCGGTTGTGGCGCTGCTCGCCGAGGGGCACGTCCTCATCGAGGACGTGCCCGGCGTGGGCAAGACCCTGCTTGCCAAGGCACTTGCGCGCTCCATCGACTGCTCAGTGCAGCGCATCCAGTTCACGCCCGACCTACTGCCTTCCGACGTGACCGGCGTGAGCATATTCAACCCCGACACCGGCGAGTTCGAGTTCAAACCAGGTCCGGTGTTCGCCAACGTCGTGCTCGGGGACGAGATCAACCGCGCCGGGCCAAAGACGCAGTCGGCCCTGCTCGAAGCCATGGAAGAGCGCACCGTCACGGTCGATGGCATCACGTACGCCCTCGGCGTGCCCTTCCTCGTCATGGCGACCCAGAACCCGATCGAACTCGACGGGACCTATCCCCTGCCCGAGGCGCAGCGGGACCGCTTCATGATGCGACTAGCGATCGGCTATCCGAGCGTCGACGCCGAACTCGACATCCTCCGGACGCACGGTCAAGGCGACCGTCTGGCCACCCTGGGCCCGGTCACCGACGCCGCGACCGTCGCCGCGATCATCGAGATCCTCCGTGACGTCTACGCGACCGAGAGTCTGGAGCGCTACATCGTCGCGCTCTGTCGCGCGACGCGTGCACATCAGGATACGGAGCTTGGGGCCTCGCCCCGCGCGTCACTCGCACTCCTGCGCGCAGCTCGGGTGTATGCCGCCACGCGAGGACGGGATTATGTGGTCCCCGACGACGTGAAAAGGCTCGCACCACACCTGCTACCCCACCGTCTCATTCTGCGTCCCGAGTCGCAGCTGGCCGGGCGCGACGCCACGGAGGTCGTCGCCGAGGTCGTGGGCGGTGTTCCTGCCCCCGTCGAATAGCCCCGCCAGCTGATCGGGTCGGGAATGCTCACAGATCGCGGCAAGCTCCTGTTGCTGGCCGCCACTGCACTGTGGCTGATCGGTCGCTCTTTCGGGATCGACGAGGTCTCCATGGCAGCCCTCGCGTGCCTCGTCCTGGTCGGAATCGGGGTGCTCTTCACGTTCCTGGCATCAACCCGACTGGCGTCCCGCCGCCGTGTCCACCCGACGCGGCTGTGGCATGACGAGAAGGGCTCGGTAGACCTCGAGATCCGCAACGAGAGTCGGCTGCCGACAGCCCTGCTGCTGCTCGAGGACGAGATCGCGACCGCGCTCGCCGCTCCTCCGCGGTTCGTCCTCGACCCGCTCGGCCCCGGACACGGGATCCACGTCAACTACCAGATCGAGGGCCGTCGTCGCGGCCTTCACAGGGTGGGGCCTGCGCGCGCCCACCTGCGCGACCCTTTCGGGGTCGCCCAGCGATCGATGCGTCTCGGGGACGCCGGAGAAGTCATGGTCTATCCGCCCGTGTTTGCGCTGCCCTCGATCCTGCCGCGCCTGGGGAGGCTCGGCACGGCGAGCGAGGGCACGGTCAGGCCGCTCATCACGAGCGGCGAATTCGCCAATGTCCGCGAGTACGTCCGCGGCGACGACCTCCGCAAGGTGCACTGGAAATCAACCGCGCACCGCGGGAAGCTCATGCTCAAG
>JALYGD010000322.1 GCA_030777265.1 Actinomycetota bacterium
CGGAGCCGCTCGAGACCCCTCCAGGCGCAGCAACGTGACCTGCGCAGCCAGCAGGCCCTGCGAGGACCTGCGGAGTCGAGGCTTGTCTCGCAGGATCACGCTCATGCTCGCGGAGGACCTAGGACGGCTCCTCTCGCGTCGCTCCTGCGGAGCGCCGCTGCCATTCGACCGTACTCGGCAGTCGTCCGGCCCCGCCCACGCCGTCGGCAGGCCGGGGGTGGCAGCGGTCCGCCGAGGAGGGCCGGAGGTAGCCTCCCCCGATGATCCGAGGCTGTCGCGGTACCCGCGAGACCAGATACCGCTCGTTCGCGCTGCCGTAAGGATGCGAGATGGAGAGTGGGGGTCGGCATAGGAGTCGGTCTCGGCCTCAGGCGCCGGCCGGGCCGGGGGACGTCGAACTGAAGACCGAGCCCGGGTCGGAGACCGGGGCGGAGGCCGATGGACGCGACAAGAGGGCCTCGGAGCGTTTCGGCAGCGGTAGCCGCAAGAAGATCGCGATCCTCTACACGTCCCTCATCGTCACCATCATCGTCGTCCTGCAGTTCCTGCTCAACGTCGGCCGCGGCCTCCAGGCGCCACCCCCCGAGGAGCCTGGCGGCGGGGCGGTGGGCGGGAGCGCCGAGGACGTGCTGTGGCGGCTGCTGCTCGCCTCCGTCGTCATCATCGTCGCGGCACGGGTGGTCGGCGCGGCCATGCGGAAGATCAACCAGCCGCAGGTGGTGGGCGAGATCATCGCCGGCATCCTGCTCGGGCCTTCAGCACTGGGGGCGCTGTGGCCGCGTGCCACGGAGGTTCTGTTCCCGTCGGAGATCATGCCCTTCCTCGACCTGCTGGCGAACGTCGGGCTCATCCTGTTCATGTTCCTCGTCGGCCTCGAACTCGACTTCCGGCTGATCCGGGGGCGGGGGCACGCCGCGGTGTGGGTGAGCGGTGCCAGCATCGCCGCCCCATTCCTCTCCGGTGTGGCACTCGCCCTGGTCCTCTTCCCGATGCTGGGCTCGGGTGAGGGGCGGTTCACCTCGTTCGGACTGTTCATCGGCGCGTCGATGAGCATTACCGCCTTCCCGGTGCTGGCACGGATCCTGACAGAGCGCGGCCTCTACAAGACCAAGCTCGGCGCGGTGACCCTGACCTGCGCCGCGGTGGACGACGTTACCGCCTGGTGCATGCTCGCGGTGGTCGTGACGGTCGCGCGCGCAACTGGCGCGGTCGGCGCCCTCGTCACCATCGGCCTGTCGCTCGCGTTCATCGTCGTCATGATGAACGGCGTCCGGCCCCTCATGCAGCGACTGGCTCGCTACCACGAAGAGCGCGGCCGGCTGAGCTCCGGCGTGCTCGCTGCGCTGTTCGTCGGGATCATCCTCAGCGCGCTCATCACCGACCGCATCGGGATTCACGTCATCTTCGGGGCGTTTCTGTTCGGTGCGGTCATGCCTCACCGACCGGCCTTCGTGAGGGAGATCACCGAGAAGGTCGAGGACTTCGCCGTGCTCTTCCTCCTGCCGATCTTCTTCGCTTTCAGCGGGCTGCGGACCGAGATCGGCCTCATCGGGTCACTGCGGCTGTGGCTCATCACGCTGCTCGTGCTGCTCGTCGCGATCGCCGGCAAGTGGGGCGGTTCGACCTTGGCGGCCCGAGTGGCGGGCCTCGAGTGGCGAGAGTCGTCGGCGCTCGGCGTGCTCATGAACTGCCGGGGACTGACCGAGCTCATCATCCTCAACATCGGCCTCCAGCTCGGCGTCCTGCCCTCCACCCTCTTCGCCATGCTCGTCATCATGGCGGTGGTCACGACCATCATGACCGAGCCGCTGCTCGCCCTGCACTACCCGCGGGACCTCCAACGGCAGCTGATCGCAGAGCAGGCGGAGGAGGATGGCGAGGCAGCCGACGTCAGCCCGCCCCGCCGACGCATCCTCGTTCCGATCGCCAATCCCCACACCGCCAGCGAACTTGCCCGGGTCGCGACCATGCTGGCCGGCGATCCCACCTCCGAGCAGGTTCAGCTCACCCTTCTGCGCGTGGTCGAGCCGCCCGGCTCCGGGTACACGATGGCGCCCTTCGTCCAGGAGTCACTCGCGGAACAGGCTGCTGAGAGCCTGCGTCCCCTCGTCGCCCAGATCGAGCAGGCTGGGCTGCGGGCGATCCCGCTCGTCGTGGCCTCGTCGTCAGTTGGCGACACGATCGCACGCGTCGCGAACGAGCGGGACGTCGACCTCGTTCTGGTCGGCTACCACCGGGCGATGTTCGGCGATCGGCTGCTCGGAGGCACAGTCGGCGACGTCCTGCGCGACGCCGAGGCCGACGTGGCCGTGCTCGTCGTCCCAGCCGATCGCAGGAACGTCGTCGCGCTGCCGGACGGCGCCCGGATCATCGTGCCCTACGGGGGCGGGTTCCACGAGGACGCCGGCCTCGACCTCGCCCTGCGGCTCGGGGCCTCCGCGAACGCGGAGGTGACCCTCATCGGACCGGCGTCTGCCGAAGGTGAATCAGAGCTCGCGGAGCAGGCCGCGAATGCCTACGAGCGGAGCGGAGTGTGGACGAAACCGCTGCCGGTGGAAGGAGACGTCGCCGAGGCGGTGACTCGACGGGCGAGGAAGAACGACTTCCTCGTCATGGGTGTCAGTGATCGTTGGGCTGACAACCAGGAGTCCATAGGCGACATTCGCCAAGAGCTGGTCGAACGCGCCGCCAACCCATTCCTCCTTGTCCGCCGTCATGGCAGGAGCCGGAACGTCCTGCGACGCTCGCTCGCCCGCTTGGCCCGTCGCCCCCAGGAGTGGATGGAGCAGCTCACCCACGACAAGCGTCCGCCACGGGACGGGTCAGGTTGAGCTCCCGCGCGCGACTGCTAGTCGCACCGTGACATAGGACACTCCTCGAACGGCCGCTCGTAGCTCTAGCATCACCAAATGTCATTAGACCTGCCTCTCACCTTTCCAACCTGGGCGGGAAAGACGAGCTTTGACCACGTGGATCGCACGTTCCGCGTCCCCGAGGATGGAAAGCCCGATGTCAGTCGGCCGGCCGCTGTCCTGCCACTGCCTCGGCGACTGAATGGAATGACAGGGCGGCTCCCGGTGACCCCCGCCATACCAGAACAGGCTCGTGCCAGACTGGCCGATTTCATCATCATCGGGGCGATGAAGGCGGGTACGAGCAGCCTGGCGTCCTACCTTGCTTCCCATCCCGACGTGTTCGTCACGAACCCGAAAGAGCCCGACTTCTTCATAGCGGGGGCGAATTGGGAACGTGGCCTCCACTGGTACGCCCAGCTGTTCACCCAGGCGAAGGAGGGTGCCCTTCTGGGCGAGGCTTCGACAAGCTACACGAAGCACCCGATCTGCACCGGCGCGCCTGCACGTATTCGCGCGACGGTCCCCGACGCCAGGCTCATCTACCTGCTCCGCGACCCGATCGACCGGGTCGTCTCCCACTATCGGCATGAGCTCCTGCGGGGACGCGAGACGCGTCCTTTGATCACCGCTCTCGACCAGGACGAGCGCTACCTCGCGCCCAGCCGCTATGGGGCTCAACTCGAACGCTACCTCGACCACTTCGACAGCTCGCAGCTGCTCGTCCTCTACTCGGAGGACCTGCTCGACCGACGCGAGGAGACAGTTCGCAAGGCACTGATCCACATTGGCGCCGACCCCGACCGCGCTCACCACGACTTCGACTGGACCGCGCATACCACTGCGCAGGCCCGTGCCCCCTTGCCTCCGCTCGCCCGGCTACAGAGCACGTCCTTGTACCGAGCGCTGACTCGACTGGTGTCGGAGAGGATCAAGGCGAGGGCACGCCGCTGGACCCAGAGGCGGATCTCCGACTTCGACCCGAAGCTCTGGGAGCTCGACGAGGAGACCATCAGCCGTTTGCGTGGGGAGCTCGCAGCGGAGCTCGGGCCTGTTCGGGAGGTCGGCGGTCCGACGCCTTGGAGCTGGGCCGAGGGGGAATAGCTCGTGGATCGGTTCCCCCGCACGACAGCACCCGCTCGCCGGGAGTTCGCCACAACCCAAGCTGCGGCCTCTTCCGCCGGCCGGGCTGGGGGGCCCCGCGACGAGGGGACCACTGTCGCGATCTGCGTCGCGACCTACCAGCGTCCGCGCGGCCTGCACGCGCTCCTACGTTCCCTCGACGACCTCACGTTCTCCTCGGGACGTGGCGTGGACGTGCGCGTGGTCGTGGTCGATAACTCGTCTGCGGGAAATGCCGCGGCCATCAAGAGGGATCTGCAGGAAGAGCTTCGCTGGCGGCTGGAGGTCCTGCACGAGCCTCGTCGAGGCATCCCTTTCGCCCGGAACGCGGCCGTGAGGTATGCGCTGTCTGAGGCCCACTATCTCGCGTTCGTAGACGACGACGAGATCGTCAGCCGGGACTGGCTCGATCGCCTTCTCGACGGTCTCGAGCGCTACCGCGCCGACGTGGCCACCGGTCCCGTGCTTCCCATCTACCCCGACGGAAT
>JALYGD010000323.1 GCA_030777265.1 Actinomycetota bacterium
TCCAGAAGTCGAATCTCGGTTGACCCGGGTGCGGGTCTCAAGCAGCGAAGCGGTAGACCCGCCCGACCCGGGTGCGGGTCTCAAGCAGCGAAGCGGTAGACCCGCCCGACCCGGGTGCGGGTCTCAAGCAGCGAAGCGGTAGACCCGCCCGACCCGGGTGCGGGTCTCAAGCAGCGAAGCGGTAGATCGGCCCCAACCGGATAGGGTCTGAAGAAGCGATTACCAGCTGGTCCGGCGTCCGGGGCCGGACAGCAGGGCTGCCCGAGGCCCAGCCAGCCCGGCGGGCGTCTGAGGCTGCGAGCCCGCCCCCAAAACTGGATCAAGAGAAGGCGGACAGATGCGGCAGGGAATACACCCCGACTACGTGGTCGCGACGGTGCACTGCTCGTGCGGCAACCGTTTCGAGACGAGGGCGACGAAGTCGGAAATCCATGTGGAGCTCTGCTCCGAGTGCCACCCGTTCTACACCGGGAAGCAGAAGCTCGTCGACACCGGTGGTCGAGTCGACCGATTCCAGCGGCGGCTGGCGAAGACCGAGGAGAAGCGTACGACCGCCACGAAGAGGGGCAAGGTCTCGAAGCGCTAGGTCGCCGACCTGGGAGCGGTAGCGGACCGGTGAGCGGCGGGCTCCGCAGGTAGCGTCGCGAGAGTCACCGTCTTAGGTGACCTGAGACGGCGACGGGAGTGATTCTCGGCGGCTGAAGTACGTCAGTGGTAGCGACAAGGAGACGCTCGAGCAATGGGTGATGACGCCAGCCGGCCCAACACCTCCGGAATCGTGGAGCATGGCGAGGCGGCGTCGCACTACTACGGTGGGCAGGCCGTCATCGAAGGCGTCATGATGCGGGGTGCCGACACCTGGTCGGTGGCGGTGCGTCGGCCATCGGGCGAGATTTACATCGAACGCCACGAAGTCTCGGACTTTCCGCAACGGCATCCGACGTTCAAGCGGCCGCTCATTCGGGGTGTGTTCGCACTCTTCGACGCCATGGCGGTCGGGATCCGAGCGCTTTCCATCGCCGCCCGTGAAGCGATGCCCGAGGACGAGCAGCCCCTGGACGGGCGCGCACTGGGTGGAAGCCTGTTGCTCGCGCTCGTCTTCTTCGTCGGCGTCTTCATCGTGCTCCCGAATGCGGCGCTGAGCCTTGCCAGCGGTGTGCTCGGCAACGGCCTCGCCTACCATCTCGTCGAGGGGATGCTGCGAATAGCGATGTTCCTCGGCTACCTGTCCGCGATCGCGCTGCTCAGCGACATCCGGCGCGTCTTCGCCTACCACGGGGCAGAGCACAAGACGATCGCCGCTTGGGAGCACGGCGAGAAGCTCGATCCCGAGACCGTGGATCGCTACTCGACCCTGCACGTCCGCTGCGGGACGAACTTTCTCATCATCGTCATGGTTCTCGCCATGATCGTCTACTCTGTCGCTGGCCTCGTCGTGCCCGCCCCAACGGGCGGCGGCTGGCTACCAGCGGTCGCGTACCACGTCATCCTCCGGATCGTGCTGCTCCCGGTGGTCGCCGGGCTCGCCTACGAGGGCATCCGACTCGGGGCGACGCAGGACCACCGCCGGATGGTTCGGGCGCTCATGCAGCCAGGGCTGTGGCTGCAGCGCATCACGACTCGTCGACCGACGAGCGACCAGATCGAGGTCGCCATCCGAGCCTTCGAGGCGATCGTGCCCGAGCCTGACCTCGCCGGCCGCACCATCACCTTGCCGAGCACAGTCATATACGGAGCGGACGAAGCGACGCCGCGGCGAAGCCCACTCGAGCCTCGGAGCAGCGACGGGACCCGTGAGCGGCACTCTGCAGGAGCGACGCGAGAGGAGCCGTCTTAGGTTTCCTAAGACGGCGACGGAAGGAGACCTAGATGGCTCCCGGCGCCGACGTCATCCACGGCTAGGAGCGATGATGTTGGAACGTCTCGACGCACTCGAGGAGACCTACGTTGAACTCGAGCGGCAGCTCGCCGACCAGGCCGTGCTCGCCGATGGTCAGCGCTACGCCGACGTCGCGAAGCGCCACGCCGAACTTGCGGAGCTCGTCGAGGCGTACCGTCGCTATCGGCAGGTCGTCGAGGACCTTGATGTGGCGCGTGAGATGGCCCGCGAGGCGACCGGAGAGGACCGTGAGCTGATGCGCACGGAGTCGGCCCAGCTGGACCGTCGGCGTGTCCAACTCGAGGAGCGACTCCAGACGCTCCTGGTGCCGCGCGACCCCAGTGCCAACAAGGACGTCATCATGGAGATCCGCGCTGGAGCGGGCGGTGATGAAGCGGGCCTGTTCGCCGCCGACCTCTGGCGCATGTACGAGCGGTATGCGGAGCGGCAGGGCTGGTACGCGGAGGTCATGACGCTCTCGGAGCAGGGCGTGGGGGGCGTGAAGGAGGTCACCTTCGAGGTGAAGGGGCGGGGCGCCTACTCGCGACTAAAGCACGAGTCCGGCGTCCACCGGGTCCAGCGGGTGCCGCAGACCGAGTCGCAGGGGCGCATTCACACCTCGACTGCGACCGTCGCGGTGCTCCCCGCCGCCGAAGAGGTCGACGTGGCCATCGACCCGGCTGCTTTGCGCGTCGACGTCTACCGTTCGTCGGGCCCTGGCGGTCAGAGCGTCAACACCACAGACTCCGCTGTCCGGATCACCCACTTGCCGACCGGGCTCGTCGTCTCCTGCCAGGACGAGAAGTCGCAGCACCAGAACCGGGAGAAGGCACTGCGGATCCTGCGGTCGCGGCTGCTTCAGATCGAGCAGGAGAGGGCGGCTCAGGAGCGGGCCGAAACCCGCAAGGGTCAGATCGGCGGTGCGGAACGCAGCGAGAAGATCCGGACGTACAATTTTCCCCAGAGCCGGGTCACCGACCACCGCATCAGTTTGACCGTCCACCATCTGCCCGCGATTCTCGATGGGGAGATCGATCAGCTCGTCGACGCCCTCGTCCAGGCGGAGCGCGCGAGCCTGCTCGCTGCCACTGAGGGGGTCCCGGCGTGACCTCGTCGTCGGCCACGGCGGCGGGGACGCCGCCGCAGGCGGGGGGAGGGTACAAGTCCGGGACGCCGGCGCAGGCGGCGGGAGGGTGGGCCAACTCACCGGCTCCCCTCCACCTCGGCGACGTCGTCCGTGGCCACGCCCGTACCCTCGCCGCTGCGGGCATTGACAGCTCTGAAGCCGATGCCTTCAGCCTCGCTCGTCATGCTCTTGGCCTGTCAGCGGCGGCGCTGCGAACAGCCGGGACCGCTGGGGTTGCTCCTGAGCGACTCGACCGGCTCGGGCGGCTCGTCGCGCGCCGCGCCCTTCGAGTCCCCCTCCAGCATCTCACCGGCGAGGCGGGCTTTCGACGCCTGATGCTCACCAGCCGGCCGGGCGTGTTCGTACCCCGTCCTGAGACCGAGGTACTTGCTGGAGCCGCCATCGAACTTGCCCACGTCGCGATTGCGAGGTTCGGTCGGGCGATCGTCATCGAACCGTGTACGGGCAGCGGGGCGGTCGGACTCTCGATCGCGCACGAAGTCGCCGGTGTGTGCGTGATTGCTGCCGACCTTGACCTCGCCGCGGTGGCACTCGCCCGTTGCAACCTTGCGCGTCTTCGAGCCGCGCCGGGGCTCGCGCACGGCTCCACCTGCGAGATCCTCGCGGGTGACCTGCTCGACCCTTTCCCCGCGGAGTTGCGTGGGCACGTCGACGTGATCGTGGCGAACCCTCCCTACCTCACGTCTGCTGAGGTGGCCGCCTGTCCGCCGGAGGTCCGCGACCACGATCCGCGCCTCGCCCTCGCTGCGGGCGACGACGGGCACGTGGCGAGTGACGCTCTCCTCGCCGCAGCCGCCGAGTGGCTTCGGGCTGGGGGCACGCTTCTCCTCGAGGTGGCTGAGACGCGCGCAGCCGAAGTCGCCGCACGCGCTCTGCGCGTCGGTTACGGCGACATCGCGGTTGCAGCCGACCTTGCAGGCCGTCACCGTTTCGTCGCTGCACGCGTGACCGGTCAGCGCTCGTCGTGACGGTCGTGGTCGATGCCAGCGCCGACCGGCTGCGTGCGGTAGCCCGCGCCGCGGCGGCACTGGGAGCGGGCCGGCTCGTGGTCCTACCGACCGACACCGTTTACGGTGTCGCCGCGGACGCGTTCAATCCGGCGGCGACCGCACGCATCTTTCTTGCGAAAGCCCGTTCCCGCCGCCTTCCCCTGCCGGTGCTCGTCTACTCCCCGACGCAACTTGCGGGCATCGTCGCAGAGGTACCGGCGGCGGGCGAATGGCTCATGGCAGCGTACTGGCCGGGCCCACTCACCCTCGTGCTGGCCGCGCAGGACAACCTCGCCTGGGACCTGGGCGACGCCGCCGGTACCGTCGCGGTGCGGATGCCGCTTGACGAGGTCGCCCTCGACGTCATACGCGCGGTCGGACCCCTCGCGGTCACCAGCGCCAACCGAACGGGCGAACCCGCCGCGAACGATGTCACCGCCGCCCGAGCGGCGCTTGGGGACGACGTCGATGTGTACGTTGATGACGGACCCCGACGCAACGCCACCCCCTCCACCATCCTCGACCTCACCCGCAGCGAACCGCTCCTCATACGCGAGGGGGACCTGCCGTCGGACGAGGTGATGGCGGTGGCACGAGGAGAGCGGGCAGGTCCCCCCAGCGCGGCCGGCGCCTGAGGCGCTCATAGTCCAGCGCCTGAGGCCGCGTGCTGCCCATGGCTCCCTCTCGGCGAAGCCCGGCTCCGCACCGCATGCCGGGGATCAGCTCGAGGCGGGCGCTACAGTGGCGTCCTCGCCAAGCGGTAGCACTATGCCCGTCGGAGCGAAGTCGCCCCGAGCAGATGCGGACCGGCCGCCACGGCAGGAGGCGTCCCGTGACAACGTTCTGGGGGCCCGACTTCGAGGGGCTGCGGCAGACCGATCCGGACATCGCAGAGGTCCTGCTCGACGAGCTCGAACGGCAACGAGCGAAGATCCAGCTCATCGCGAGTGAGAACTTCGCGAGTCCCGCAGTGCTTGCTGCGACCGGGTCGGTGCTGACGAACAAGTACGCGGAGGGCTATCCGGGGCGGCGCTACTACGGTGGGTGCGAGGTCGTCGACCGAGCCGAGCAGCTTGCGATCGACCGGGCGAAGGAGCTCTTCGGCGCTGACCACGCCAACGTGCAGCCACATTCGGGTGCATCGGCGAACTTCGCCGCGTACTTCGCCGTCGCCGAACCGGGCGACAAGATACTCGCCATGTCGCTGGCGCACGGCGGCCATCTGACTCACGGCATGCGCATCAACTTCTCCGGGAAGTGGTTTGACGTCGTCCACTACGGCGTGCGCCGTGACGACGAGCGCGTCGACATGGACGAGGTGCGTGCCCTCGCCTTCCAGCACCGCCCGAAACTCATCGTGGCGGGGTGGAGTTCGTATCCGCGCGTGCTCGACTTCCGATCCTTCCGCTCGGTCGCCGACGAGGTCGGCGCAGTTCTACTCGTCGACGCAGCCCATTTCGTCGGCCTGGTGGCCGGCGGGGTGCACCCAAACCCGGTGCCCTACGCTGACATCGTGACGTTCACCACCCACAAGACCCTCCGAGGCCCGCGAGGAGCGGTCATCGTTTGCAAGGAGGAGTGGGCCCGGGCAATCGACCGCGCCGTTTTCCCGGGTACACAAGGGGGACCGCTGGAGCACGTCGTCGCCGCCAAGGCCGTCTGCCTCAAGGAGGCCATGGACCCCTCCTTCAAGGAGTACACGCAGCGGATCCTCGACGACGCGCGGGCACTGGCTGACGGCCTGGCTCAGCATGGCTTCCGCATCGTCTCGGGCGGCACCGACACTCATCTGGTGCTCACTGATGTCACCGATAAGGGTGTGACCGGGGCGGATGCCGAGGCCCACTGCGACGCTGCGGGGATCGTGCTGAACAAGAACGTCATCCCCTTCGACCCCAATCCACCGGCCGTGGCCTCCGGGGTGCGCATCGGCACCTCGAGCGTGGCGACGACAGGAATGGGACCAGAAGAGATGCACACGGTTGCAGGTCTCATTGCCCGGGCCGTAGGTGGCGATGAAGGCGATCGTCCCGCGATCCGCGCTGAGGTGGCGGAACTGCTCGAGCTCTTCCGGCCCTACCGGGACCCAAGCGACCCCTCGTCCTTTCGCCGTGAGCGGTCTTGCATCTCCCACCCGCCCGGGCCTACGGCCCTTCCCGGGGCAAGCCAAGACCGCTCCTCCGGCGGCCGCTGACCATCCCGGTCATGTTCCCCTTCCTCGTCGTCTTCCTCACCGCCGCGGGTGTCACAACCCTGGCGACTCCCTACGTAGCGCGCATCGCCCAGCAGATCGGTGCGGTCGACCGCCCGGGCGACCCCCGCAAGGTGCACGCCAAGGCGGTGCCCAGGCTGGGAGGGTTCGCCATGCTCGCGGGCTTCCTCAGCGCACTCGCCGTGGCCCGCATCGCCGTCGCCCTCAACCTCGACGGCGCGGGACCCGGAGCCGAGGGGGTGTTCGGACCGGTTTTCCGGGCCACCTCCGAGCCGCTCGGACTGGTGCTCGGCGCGCTTCTCATTTCCGGGGTCGGATTCCTCGACGACGTCCGGGGCCTCTCCCCCCCCGCGAAACTTGCCGGGCAGCTCCTCGCGGCGCTTCCTCCGGTGCTGCTCGGCATCCAACTCGTCTATGCCTGGATCCCCGGTGTTGGAGTCCTCGTGCTCTCTCCCTCTCTCGGGGTGCCGCTCACCGTCCTCGTCGTCGTGTCGATGGTCAATGCGGTCAACTTCATCGATGGTCTGGACGGGCTTGCGGCGGGAGTCGTGGCGATCGCGGCGGTCGCTTTCTTCAGCTTCGCATACGGATCTGAGGCTCGGGGCATTGCGGAGGCGGCTCCGACTTCCGCGACGCTCGTTGCCGCCACCCTTGCAGGTATGGCCGTGGGTTTTCTGCGTCACAACTTCCACCCTGCCCGCATCTTCATGGGCGATACGGGCGCGATGCTGCTCGGACTCCTCCTGGCATCGAGCGGGGTGGCCTTCGTCGGGCGGACCACTGATCCCGGCTACGGTGACTTTGCTGGAGTGATACCGCTCTTCATCCCGGCATTTGTGTTCGCCATCCCGTTTCTCGACACTGCATTCGCAGTCGCTCGCCGCCTTTATCACCAGCGGCCGATCGCCACCGCCGACCGGGGACACGTGCACCACCGGCTGCTCCAGCTCGGCGTCGGCCACCGCCGTGCCGTGTTGACCCTCTACTACTGGTCCGCGGTGGTGGCATTCGGGGCGGTCGGCATGACCTACTTTCCACCGGCCGCCGTGCTCGTCGCTGTCGGGGTGCTCGCCGCCGGAGGGGCGATCATGACCTACACCGGCCTCGACAGGCCCCGCGACGAGC
>JALYGD010000324.1 GCA_030777265.1 Actinomycetota bacterium
TCGAGAACCCCTACGTCCGCGACCTCGTCGACCACTGCGAGTTCGACACGATCTACCACGAGCACTTCTGCTACTTCTCCTGCACCGCGGTCGACGCGCTCGCCCGCCGCCACGACCTCCACCTCAATCGGGTCAGCTACTTTCCCGACCTCCACGGCGGGAGCCTGCGCTGGGAGCTGGAGCCCACAGAGCGGGTCGCTGACTCCGCCCGCGCCTACCTCGAGGCGGAAGCGCGCGACGGCCTGTCCGAGTTCGCGTACTACGACGGCTTCGCGAGCCGGGTAGCGGGCGTCGCTTCCGAGGTGCGTGAGCTGCTCGAGCGCCTGCACGGCGAGGGGAAGCGCGTCGCTGCCTACGGAGCGGCGGCGAAGGGCACCATCCTGCTCAACGCGCTGGACCTCGGCCCCGAGCTGGTCGAGTTCGTCGTCGACCGCAACGTCCACAAACAGGGCCTGCGAATGCCCGGGACCCGGCAACTGATCCGTCCGCCGGAGGCCCTGCTCGACGAGCTGCCCGACTACGTGCTGCTGCTCGCCTGGAACTTCGAGGAGGAGATCGTCCGGCAGCAGGCGAGCTACCGGCGCCGCGGCGGCAGGTTCATCGTGCCCATTCCCCACGTTCGGATCGTGTTATGACATCGCACCACGACGCGCGAACGGGAACGGCCGCAGGCCCCGGCGGGCGGGATGGTACGTGCCCCGCGTGCGAAGCGCCGGGCATGCACGTCTTCCACCGGCAGGGGGAGGTCCCTGTCAACAGCTGCCTGCTCCTGCCGAGCCTCGACGAGGCCCGTGACTTCCCGCGCGGCCGTCTCGAGCTCGGCTTCTGCGGCGCGTGCGGGTTCATCGGAAACAACGCGCTGAACCGGTCGCTTGTCGAGTACTCCACCCGTTACGAGGAGACCCAGGGCTTCTCGTCGCGCTTCCGCGAGTTCGCCGTCGAGCTGGCCCAACGCTGGGTGGACAGGTACGACCTTCGCGGCAAGACCGTGCTCGAGATCGGCTGCGGCAAGGGGGAGTTCCTCGTCGACCTCATCGAGGCTGGTGCCGGGCGGGGAGTCGGTGTCGACCCGAGCTGCATCCCAGAGCGGCGCGATGGGCCAGCAGCCGCGCGCATCACCTGGATCCAGGATCTCTACGGCCCTCGGTACGCCGATATCGAAGCGGAGGCGATCGTCTGCCGCCACACGCTCGAGCACATTCCCGACGTGGGTAGGTTCATGCGGCTCGTCCGGGAGGTGGTCGGAGACCGCACCGAGACGGTGATCCTCTTCGAGGTCCCCGATGTCGTCCGGGTGCTGCGCGAGACCGCCTTCTGGGACGTGTACTACGAACACTGCTCGTACTTCAGTCCCGGCTCCCTCGCGCGCTTGTTCCGTGCGACCGGCTTCGAGGTCTGTGACCTGCGACGCGAGTACGACGACCAGTACATAGTCATCGAGGCGCGGCCGAGTCGCATACCGGCCCCCGGTGCGGCGTTTCCGATCGAGGAGGACCCCGCTGCGCTGCGCCGCGCGGCGGAGCACTTCGCGCACAGCTATACGACCAAGCTCGCGACGTGGCGAGAGGAGATCCGACGCGTGCACGCAGGCGGCGGGCGGACCGTGATCTGGGGTGCGGGCTCGAAGGGCGTCGCCTACCTCACGAGCCTCGGTCTGCGCGACCAGATCGAGTTCGCGGTCGACATCAACCCGTTCAAGCACGGCATGTATCTGGCCGGCACCGGCCATCGCATCATGGGGCCGGAGTTCCTGACCAGCTACCGCCCGGATCTGGTCATCGCGATGAACGCCATCTACCGCGACGAGATCCGAAGCGACCTCGACAAGCTGGGAGTCGACGCCAAGCTCGTCGCGGTCTGAGTCAGAGAAGTCCTCCCGCTCCTCCCGTCTCTCCCACCCCTCAGGCGAGCCTCGTCAACGCCCCGCGCGTCTCGTCGGAGTCAGCCGCTACGACGTTGCACTCGAGGCCGAGTCCAGCGAGCGTCGCGCGGATCTCCCCGACGTAGAGGGGGTTCATGGCGACGACATGGCGGGGGCGTAGCTCGACGAGCGCGTCGGGTGGGATGACCTCCTGGGCGGAGCCAGGAACGAACAGTCCGTGCTTGCGAGGGCTTGCGTCGACGATCCGCGCGATGCGTCCGGCGCCGACGAGATTGCAGAACATCACGCCCTTCGAGCCCGCGCCCCAGGCGACGACCTCGCCCCCGTCGCTGAGGTCGTGCACACGATCGGTCCACCCGGCGATGGTCTCATCAAAGGCCGCCCCGAAGGCGATGGCGGCGGCCACGACTTCCTCGGCGCCGCCTGTGGGCGCGTCGATCGAGCCGGACTGGTCCCCGACCTCGAGCTCGACCCACAGGTACTGCCCACCGTAGGAGGCGCCGACGCCGAGGACGCTCGAGCCTGCGCGCTCGACGAGGAGTTGCAGGTTCGGCGCCGAGAAGTAGCCGCAGTGCTCGTAGATGACATCCCACACCATGCGGCGCCTGAACATGTAGGCGGCGTTCGGGACCTCGACGTAGGCGCGGACCTGGCGCCGTCGGGGAGGGGCATGAACAGATCGGACGATGGCCTCGAGCACGGACCCGGGCAGGTCGATGTGCTCGAGTACGTGCCGGCAGACCACGAAATCGGCGGTCGTGGGGCGGCTGGGCGGGAACTCTTCGGCAATGATCTCGAGATCGGGGGGACGGTGTGCCTGGTCGACGTCGTAACTGGGATCGAAGCCGATTCCGCGGTTGCCGCCCAGCGCGCACAGCAAGGCGAGGAACTCGCCGCTACCCGCTCCGACCTCGACGATGCGCTTGCCGCGCAGGTCATGGCGATCGACCAGCCGCCGAGCGAGCTCCTGGGAATAGTCCGCGAAGACTCGCGAGAATGCGAGGCAGTTCTCGTAGCGCTGGGAGTAGTCGACGAGCTCGGGCTGGAAGGCCCAGTTCCACACGAACCCGCAGTCGGCGCACGCAACGAGCTCGATGTCGCCGAGCGCTGCCTCGCGGGCCTCGCGCTCGTTGGGCCAGAGTACGTTGCAGGTTGCTGGGACGCGCTCGAGTGAGGTGAGCGGAGCCGAAGACTGCCCTCCGCAGACGGGGCAGGACGGGTTGTTCGTGGTGACCTGCATGGTCGGGACTTCCCTCCTGGGCTACTTCGTGGGCCAGTCTTCGTGGAGCGGCAGATGGATGAAGAACCGGGAAAGCCGATCGGTGACGAGCGTGGCCGGCACCGCGTGAGCGCGGCCAGAGACACTTGTCCCGTGCCGCCGCGCTGGCGACCGAAGGGCGCCGGGCGGGCAGGGCAAAGAGTCAGCCTGGCGACCGAAGGGCGCCGGGCGGGCAGGGAAAAGAGTCAGGCGGCGGGGTCCTCCTGTGTGCAGATGACCGCGTGGAGGTGGGCCGTCCGCTCGCGCTGTTCGGGGTATGAGGGAGAGCTTGCCCTCCCGGTTCGGCCGGGGGGCCTGACAGCCCGGTCGGCGCCTGAGATCGTGGCCCCAGCCCGACCGGGGCGGGGCGAGCTGGGTGGGTGCAGCGGTGTGGCCGAGGCGCTGGCGAGCTGTCGGAGGCTGGCGGTCAGCGTCGGCCGCGTCGAGCGGGTGACTCTTGCGAGGGCCGAACCGCCGCCTGGGGCCAGCACCGGTGGCGACAGTCGCCGGGAGAGGTCGACGATCCTCGTCCATACGCCGGCCGGGTCGAGCTCATGTCTGAGCCCGGGGGGGACAGGCGTCCCGCACGCCTCCCGGGCGAGCTCGAGCATGCTCGCGACGGCGAGGCCGCTGCCAGTTGCCCGCGACCGCTTCACCACTTCCGGCCATGATGGAGCGGCCCAACGCACGGTCTCGTCGAGGTTCTTCAGTCCAACGAGACGGTCGGCGCCCGTCAGACAGGTGTCGAGAGCGAGATGGATGAAGGCGTCGACAGGATCGAGCGCAGCGAGCTCGATTGCCCCGCAGACGACGCGACGCCTCCGCCGCAGCAGCCCAGCGGTCGGCAGACGAAAGGCTCGGCGCAACTCCCGGTGTCCCAGGAGATGCAAGTGGAGGTCGCAGACGGAACCGCGGGGCAAGGTGAGCTGAACCTGGCCCGTCTGATCGGAGCGGTCCCGCTCCGCGTCGGGGCCGAACAGCCGCGCCCCCTCGGCCTCGATCGCCCTCCGGGCGTCGCAAAGCGCTTCCGGTGCGACGAGCACGTCGATGTCGCGATACGTCCGCAGCTCGGGTCGCTGGTAGACCGTCTCCGCGAGGACCGGGCCTTTGAGGACGGCCCAGGGGATCTGCGCCTGATCGAGCACTCGGCCGACCAGAGCGAGGTCGGCGAGTCCCAGACGCCGTGCATGGAGGGCCTGCGCGTAGGCATCCTCCAGAACAGCGATGACGTGAGGGTGGACGTAGGGAGCGGTCCGTGCCGCGCTCCAGAGGTGATCGAGGATGCCATGGCGTTCAGCCGCCGTCACGAGCGCAACGCCCGCGGGCCGGGCGAGCGCCCCGTGCAACTCCCAGAGATCACGTCCGGGACCAAAGACGCAGCCACGCAGCGCCCGAGCCAATCGACGCGGACGCATCACCAGATCCTGACCCCAACTGGGCGTCTCCCACATCGCGCCGTCACCTGATCTGGTCCCGTTGGAACGGTCTGGCTCGCCGTGCGGTCCGGCTCGCTGAGATACTTGAAGTAATCGGACGAGCCTCACTAGTGACGAACGTCCCTACTCGCTTACAGAGAGCCATTCCACCGTCTCGCTGCGTTACTCTCACGAGAAGATCGCACAAGGTTCGCGACGACGTGGGCGAGGTCCCATTGGGTGGAACTGCAAGATCATAAAGGGCCTGCGCGCCACCGCGTGCCCCCTGTATCATCGGGTGACGCTCCGGAGACGGACCGTTGCGTGCCGGATTCGGAGGACGATCGTTGGGCGCAATGAAGCTATCGACAGGCAACCGCGTGCAACCGCCGAAGACCATCAAGGTGTTCGTACTCGACGACCACGCCGTCGTCCGCCAAGGGGTGCGTTCGGTCCTCACGAAGGTCGACGGTTTCGAAGTCGTTGGCGAAGCGGGAACCTTCGCTGAGGGGCTGCGAGGCATCCTTGCTACTCGGCCCCACGTCGCCATCGTCGACATGCGTCTGCCTGGCGGCGACGGCGTACAAGTGATCCGTGAGGTTCGTTCCCGTAATCACGCGACCCGTTGCCTCGTGCTGACGTCGTTTCCCGAGGAGGATGCCTTCTTTCAGGCGGTCGTGGCCGGGGCCGCCGGCTACGTCAGTAAGGACATCCCGAACGATGAGTTGGTCGCGGCGGTTCGGGCGGTCGCGGTCGGCAGGTCGGTCCTGAAGTGGGAGCAGGTGTCGTCGCTGCGTGACGATGCCCGGGCGCTGCCTCCGGAGGACGACTTCCTATCGACCCTCACCGGTCAGGAGCGCCGCATCCTCGACCTCGTCGCCGAGGGGTTGACGAACCGGGAGATCGCCGAGCGGGTCTTCCTCGCGGAGAAGACCGTGCGCAACTACGTCTCGAACGTGCTCGCGAAGCTCGGCATGAAGAACCGGACGCAGGTTGCGGCCTACGTGGC
>JALYGD010000325.1 GCA_030777265.1 Actinomycetota bacterium
CTGGGCTGCCATCCTGCACGGACTGAGCCTGCTGCTGCGAGGCGAAGGCTCCTACCCGGGGCTCTTCACCGGCCTGGCCTTCGCGAACGTGCCGTCGGCGCTGACGGTGGTCGGACAGCTGCTGGGATTGGCGGGGTTCGCGGGCGCGCTGCTCGGTTGGCTGGTCAACTTCGCCCTGGCGGCCTGGGTGCTGGTCCTCGCGGTCATCGCCGTCCGGGAGAACAACACGTTCTCCACCGGCCGGGCGATCGCCGCGGTACTCATCCCCTTCGCCATCCTGATCGGGCTGGTCATCGTCCTGATGATCGTGCTGTTCGCGGCGTTCATCGGCGCCGGGGCGTGATGGTTAGCCCCCGGTGGCTGGTTCCTCCGCCACTTGTCAGGAATGTGTTCAGTCCCAAACCCGGTCGAGGCGCCATTCGCCGCCCCGCCGCACCAGTTCGTAAACGCCTCTGGTCGGTGTGCCGTTACGGGCTTCGACGCGCCAGAGATCGGCCTGCTCGATGCGGATTGTTCGCCCGTCCGGCCGTTGCCACCACCCAGGGTCCTCCCGCCAATGACCGAGCACGTGGGTCACCTGATAGAGCTCATCGCGCCAACGGAAGGCGGTCGGGCCGGGGCGAATGGGGTCGCGACTCAGCTCGACCGATTCCAGTGGCTCTCGATACCGCTTCGTCATCTCCTCATCCACCTGGCCCGTCAGCACCCCGTGTCAGGACGATCTTCCGAACATATGTTCGACGTTACGACGGGGGTCGGACGTGGTCAAGCCGCCGTCTTGGTCAACCCGCCCACCGGGGCCTTCGACCGTCACCCTGGCCCGACCGGACGTCAATCAGCCTTCGGAGCGGGGGGTGAGACGCAATCGGGTCGTTGCGCTCGAGGCGACCGTCTCCACCGGCTCGCCGAGGACGACCCTTCCGTTCCACTGCGCAAGTCGAGCCGTCGTCAACGCCTCCGCGAACGGCGCGAGCGCCTCAACGACTTCCGGCCGCGATTCGCGAAGCTCGACGGTGACGACTGCGGCGACCACAAAAGCGGGGAACGCCTTCAGGTCATCCTGAACCGGCTGAAGGCCCGCCACCCACGCCTGCCCATCGGTCGCAGTGACGAGCCCCGCGTCGCAGTCACCCCGTTCGATCCTGCCAACGGTTTCCGCCGGGGAAACATGGAGTATCTGCTGCTCCAGGATCTCGTCGCGCAGTGAATAGATGCGAGCGATCCTCTCGACGCCATCGGGTCGCTCGGCGAACTCCGGGTCGACGCACAGTCGGGCGCTCGGATCGTCGTTCACGTACCCCGCGAGCTGGGACAGCGTCTGTATCCTCGCCACCTTCGCCGGGGGTCCGGGTGTGACGAACGCGAAGGTCGCGTTCGCCTGCGTCGGCGGCAACCAGACCAGCCCGTTCTCCTCATCTGCGCGCTTCACCCGCTCGAAGGAGCTCCGGGCGTCGCCCTCGACGCTCGACCAGCCGTACTCGTCGATCCCGACGGCGCCCGTATAGCTCGGCAGCGCGTCAACGCCCTTCAGTTCTATTGCCTGCCGAGCATCGCGACTGTGACCGAAGGCAACGACCTCGGCGGGGATGTCGTGGGTCTCGAGCAACCGCACCAGGATGTTGGCAAGCAGCGTCGCCTCGCGCTCCGGCCACGTGCCGATACGAACCGGCTCTCCTCCAGTCTCCGCAGCACCGCGCGGCACCCCACACGCCACGACCGCCAGTATGGCGAGGACGAAGGCGAGGGCGAACATGACTGGTCGGCACACGCGTAGAGGGTGCCACGAGCTCGGTCCACGGCCCAGGCGGTGGTCCTTCCCCTCCAACCAGGTCGTGTCTGCATACGTCCCTTCACTGTCGGCGCCGGCGACGCAAGCACGTAGAAGGCCGAGCTCGAGCGCATGCGGGGCGCCATTCGTCCTGGGCCACTCCCCAGACATTTGGCAACTATGGCACTCCTGGGTGCGGGGGTACGTCCCGCCGCTTGAAGCCCCACAGCGAGTGGAGGTTCCATGCACGCTCGGCTCGTGCTCGTTCTTGCCGTGTCCGTCGTGGCGAACTTGGCCTTCCCCGTCGGATCGAGCGCTGACCCCTCCGTCACCCCCACGGGCCTGGGCGCCAGCGTGAGGAGCCAGGGCACGGATCAGGCCGAGGAGCCGGGTCGGTCGGAGAACATGCAGGTGATAGGTCATCTCGGCCTCGGTGGGAGTACCGCGGACGTCTACGGCTTCGGCCACTACGCCTACCTCGGCGTGACGGGAGGCGAGCCTCCACTGGGCGCCGTCTGTCCGGCCAGCGGAGTGAAGGTCGTCGACATCAGCCGCCCCGACCAGCCGCTGCAGGTCGCTGTCCTGCAGAACCCCGGGCTGACCACTGCCGAGGACGTCGTGGTCGCACACGTCAACACGTCCACGTTTCAGGGTGACCTCGCCGCGGTCGGCATCCAAGCCTGTGCACCCCAGCTCGTGAACATCTTCCGCGGCCTGCAGCTCTACGACGTCACCGACCCCAGCCGGCCACGCAAGCTCGGGCACTGGCGCAGCCCCGGCACGACTGGCGGCTGCCACGAGATCGACCTCGCTGTCCACTCCACAGGCCAGGTGCTCGCAGCCTGTGCGGTTCCCTTGGCCGAAGTCGTGCAAGCCTTCGACGAGGTGGTCACCATCGACGTGACCAATCCCCACAGTCCCAGCAAGATCTCGGGGTTCGCGGCGGGCAAGGACCTCGGCGTCGTGTCAGGAATGGGGCCAGGAGCTGGTGAGGGCTGCTTTCCTGCGACCTTCGCGCACAGCGTGCGGTTCTTTGACCGCGGCCACACTCTCGCCGCCTCCTACTGGGACGCCGGCGTCATCGAGCTCGACCTGCGCGATCCGGAGAACCCTGAGGTCAGCAGCCGCATCGATATCGTCCCACCCGACGAAGACGGCGACGTCCACTCCGTCGCGCGTGCGGGCCCGCTGCTGCTGATCGCTCCCGAGGACATGTCTCCGGTTCGAGATCAACGAGGCGGCTGTCGACCGGGCGATTGGGACGGCTGGGGGGAGCTGTGGGTTTACGACGTGTCAGACCCGGCCGCCCCCAAGGTGCTCAGCTCCTTCGCGACGCCCAACGCGCGCTCGAAGCGCACCGACGGCATCTACACCATCCATAACAGCGAGGTGGTCCAAAGCGATCAGGTCTTCGCCTCCTGGTACTCGGACGGGGTGCGTTGGATCGACCTCTCGAACCCCAGGAGGCCGGTCGAGCGCGGCTTCTTCGTACCACCTTCCTCTGAGGAGGGCCTCCTCGGGGCCCCGGCCGCCCCGCTCGTGTGGGGCGTCTGGCCACACAACGATCTCATCCTCGTGAGCGATGTCCACAGCGGTCTATGGATCGTGAAACCCGACCTGTCTTGACGCTCAGCTCAGGAGCCCCAGCGCGTCACGGCGTCGGCTTTGGTGGACGGCGGGCGTAGGCCGCATCACTGCTGCACCACGCTGAGCGCAAGATCCAATAGCTCGAGGACCCTTCGCGCTGCCGTGCTCCGACGGCTGCTGGTCGCGCACGGCGAGGCAGCGGTGCGAGCGAGCACCAGCGCTAGGCGTCGTCTGTGGGCGAAGCCAGCCGAGAACCTCGGCACCACCACGATGACGCGAGCACGCGCGAACGAGAGGCGCTCGTGGCGACGCATTGGGCGAGCTCACCGTCGTCCACGAGCACCTTCTCGCCGCTCCTCCTCGTTCGTTCGCATCGCAACCAGGGTGGCGTGGACCTCACGGCGCCCATGCCTCCACGCGGACACGAAGAGCGGTAGCTCGACTGGTGGGCCGGGCTAGCCGATCTTCCTATGGAGCAGCCCCTGGGCGCGTTCGGACCGTTGCTGATCCTCCCGCTGCACGTCGCGAAAGAACTGCGCGAGCTCGTCGTCGCCTTCCCGCTCAGCGTCGCGGATGTATTGGTCGTAGACCTGACCGCCCTCGAGCGCGTGGTAGAGAACGCTGACGAGGTTGTAGATCGGATCCGGCGTCTGCGTAGCTTGCTCTGCCTGCGACATGCGTCTCCTCTCCGTCGTGATGTCCGCTGCCCGCCGCAACCTTGTTGCTTCCGCGGTTTTCTCGACCGCGGTCTCGAAGCGGCGGCAGGCCATTGTCATGAGACCTCTCGAGCGTGCGTGCGCCGGGACTCGGACGAAGGGGAAACAGGGGCGTAGCCGAGCCGACGGGAGGGGTCGGTCAGGGCGTCGCCGCTCCCTCTGGTCCCCGCACCACGCGTTCACCGTCCGTCATCGCCGAGCCGTCACCCGTGCCCTCGAGTTCCAGCAGCAGAGCCTTGACCTCGCGTCCACCCCGATAGCCTCCGAGCCCCCCGTCGCCCCGGGTCACGCGGTGGCAGGGCACGACGACGGGCACGGGGTTCGCTGCGAGCGCACTGCCGGCCGCCCGCGCCCCACGGGGGCTTGCGGCCGCCGCTGCCAGTTGCGCATAGGTGGCGGTGTCACCG
>JALYGD010000326.1 GCA_030777265.1 Actinomycetota bacterium
AAGTTGTCAGAGAAGTCGCGTCAGCGCTGGCCCACCGACCTGCTTCCCGAGAGCCACCGGGGACCGGCCCTGCTTCCGCACTCGTAGGAGCCGGACTCACACGTTGCGCTGCCACCAGTGAATGTCGGCGATTACATGACCTCGCGTGCCGCTATCTCCGGGTGGTCCTTGCCGACGTTGCCGACTTGAGCCGCCCCGCCTGGAGAGCCCAGACCAGTGGTCTCGAAGAACTCCGCATTCCAAGCGGTGAATGACCTCCACTCGTCGGGGACGTCGTCCTCGTAGAAGATGGCCTCGACCGGGCAGGCAGGCTCACAGGCGGCACAGTCGACGCACTCCTGGGGGTGAATGTAGAGCATCCGTTCGCCCTCGTAGATGCAGTCGACCGGGCACTCTTCGATGCAGGCCTTGTCTTTCACGTCGATGCACGGCTCGGCGATGGTGTAGGTCATCTTCGGAGTTCCTCTGACGCTCGCTGGGACGGGAAAGGAGTTTAATGCACGGGTCGTGGCCAGCGCGCCGGCGAGGCCAGCCCGTCCCCCGAACTCAGCTTTCGATGGCACGGGCTCCGGTTACGGGGCCGCGGTTCGACCGTATATGCCCACCCGCCCGGGCCTGCGGCCCTTCCCGCCGCCGTCAGCTCAGGCGATGACCTCGCGCTCGGCTACCTTCGGATGGTCCTTGCCGACGTTGCCGACCTGGTAGGCGCCGCCAGGCGAGCCCAACCCGGTGACCTCGAAGAACTCGACGTTGATCGCCGTGAACTCCTCCCACTCCTCGGGGACGTCGTCCTCGTAAGCGATCGCCTCTACCGGGCAGACGGGCTCGCAGGCGGCGCAGTCGATGCACTCCTCCGGGTGGATGTAGAGCATGCGCTCACCCTCATAGATGCAGTCGACCGGGCACTCCTCGATACAGGCCTTGTCCTTCACGTCGATGCACGGCTCGGCTATGACGTAGGTCACGGTCTCTCCTCGTCTCGAGGGGTGGGGCGACAGCAATGCGCCCACGTTCAGGTTCAGGATACGGTACGGCTCACCGTCGACTGCCAGCGACCGCCGTTTGCAAGCTCACTGGGGGTAGGGTTCCCTCGTCGTGGCACAGCCTAGCGAGGTCCGCCCGTGCCCCAGGTCGAGTTCCCAGCCGCCGACGACGTGCGACTCGAGGGCAACCTGGCGACTCCCGATGAGCCGAAGGGCGGGGCGGCGGTCATGTGTCATCCTCATCCGCGGCATGGCGGCTCGATGGATTCCTGGATGATGCCGGTCCTGCAGCGGGCACTCGCAGACGATGGATGGCCCGCCCTGCGCTTCAACTTTCGGGGTGTCGGCAACTCGGAGGGCTCCTACGAGCAGGGCGAGGGCGAACTGAAGGACGTGTCCGGGGCAGTGGATTACCTACTCGAGCAGGCCGGCGGCGATGCGACCCTGCTCATCGGCGGCTGGTCGTTCGGTGCTCACACAACTCTGCGGTACGCCCTGGGCGACAAGCGGGTCGCCGGGTGGTTCGGAATCGGCTTGCCCTATCGCACCCGCGAGATAGATGTGCCCGAGCTCAGCCTCGACGCGCTTGCACGCTGGACCGTGCCGAAGCTGTTCCTACATGGATCGAGGGACCAGATCGCGGGTGTGGAGGCGATCGAGGAGCTCGTCCACGCCGCCGGCGCACCGAAACGCCTGCGGATCGTCGACGGCGGAGATCATTTCCTCGCGGCTCATGGGGACGTCCTCGGCGAGGAGCTGCGCTCGTTTGCGCGGCTCGTGCTGCAGGCTTCGGGACGCGGGGAAACATGACGATCCGTTACCGCAACCACCTCACCCGCGACCACGTCGGAAGGCGAGTGGTGGTGCGGCGCTGGGTCGAAGACGACGACCGAGGGTTCGTGCCAAGTGACGTGCTCGGAATCCTGGAAAGGTGGAGGAACGACGGGGTCCTGGAGGTGCGGACCCGTCGCGGCGACCTGGTCGAGGTCCATGAGCGGCACATCCTGGCCGCCAAGACAGTCCCGCGAGCAGTCGGCTGAAAACCGGGCGCCTTTGCCCGAGTTCCCGCGCTGCGGCGACGAGCAGAACGATCTAAGCCTGACTAGGCAGGTCTCGGACCAAGACAAGATGGACGACGGCCGCAGCGCGTAGCCAAGCCTCGGTGCGATCCTTGTCCGGCGGGTCGTATTTCTCGTGAAAGGCAAGCAGCGCCTTGGCTCTGCGCTCGTCATCGTTGCGTAGGAACGCCGCGCACGCGAGCCACGAGCGGCCGTTGATCCGGAGCACGCCCTGCTCGACGGCCTGAAGGTTCAGACACCAGGTGGTGAGACCGCCCGAACCGCTGAAGAGGTACACCCCCCCATCTGCGGGGACGAACCACAGTTCAGCCGTGTGACGCCGGCCGGTGACGCGTCCGGTCGTGCTGAGATAGCAGTAGCGCTCGCCGAGAAGCGCTTCGGGAATATCCACGTTCACCTCATTCCGGCCAGGCCAGCTCGGCGATGACGGGACGATGGTCTGACGCTCGCGCCGGCCCCACCCGGGCGTCCGCGGGGACCAGTCCTCGCGACAGGATCCAATCGCCGCGGACGACGGGGCTGCGGTCGGGCCACGTGAAACCCGGCCCCGATCCCGCTTCGATCTGCGGATCCCGGAACCCGGCCGCGACGAGCAGCCGGTAAGGATCGTTGCGGCGCGCGGAGTTGAAGTCGCCTCCGACCACCGCCGGAAGGGTGGGGTCCAGCGCAGCGACGATGGCTTCCATCTCCTCGCGTCGGATGCCCGCCTCGAACGCCTGTCGGTCGAGCACCGATTTGCCACAGCTCGGGCACGGTGACGTGAGATGGGCCGGTACGACCTGAAGTCGACGATGCGCGGGCAGGCGTACCTCGGAGCGGGAGCGGTCAGGGACCTCGAGCACGACGACCGCGGTCGGCCGGGAGAAGCGTCCCACCTTCCCGATCGACCGCACTTCCACGATCGGGTAGCGGCTGAGTACCGCCACCCCGCCGACGCGGCTGGCTTCACCCATCCACGCGTGCGGGAAGCGGCCGGCCAGCTGCGTGCGAAGGAGGGCAGCAGGTTGAGGGAGTACCTCCTCGAGGAGAAGGACGTCGGGACGCTCGTCCCGAACCAGAGCCACCACATGTGAAACATCGGGCGTGCGAATGAACAAGTTGTAGGCAACGACACGAAGGTCGCCCCGCACGGCGGGAGGCGATCCGACGAACAACCCCCCGTACGACCAGACGAAGATGGCAGCGGGCACGGCGAGCCACGCCCCCGTCCGCCACCGGCGCCGTATGCCCGCAACCGCCGCGAGAGGCAGGCCGGGCAGCGCCCACCAGAACGTGGTCGCGTTCAGCGACTGCGTCCACCACGTGTCGCCGAGGAGCCACCATGCGAACAGCAGGCTCGTCGCTGCGGCCGCGTACACGACGGCCAGCAGATGCGGCCAGCGCCGGTGCCGGACGGGCACGCTCGCGACGTGGGCGGCCGGCAGGTCGAGGGAGGTCGACACGGAGTCAGTCGTCGGGGACTTGGCCGAGCCGGTGCACGAGGATGTTGCTCGTCCCGCCATGGCCCCCCGGGAGACCGGAGACGATCACGACGGGGTCACCACGTTCGCCTTTGCCGTCCGACAGACAGGCCTCCTCCGCCGCGATGATGAGGTCGCGGATGTGGTCCTTCTGTGGTACCAGGTCACCAGTGGTCCCCCAGAACAACGTGAGTCGGCCCAGCGTATCCGTGCGGGGCGTCAAACCGATGATGGGCACGTCAGGGCGGAACTTCGACACGCGCTGGATCGATTCGCCGCTGAACGAGAACACGACCAACGCCTTCGCCCGCACGTCCT
>JALYGD010000327.1 GCA_030777265.1 Actinomycetota bacterium
GGCAAAACGGCGCCCCTGCGACGGGGAGCGCCGTTGCTCGCCGCTGAGAATAGCGCAGCGGGACGCTGCGCGTACCCGCTGCAGGACTCGAGGGCGAGGACCTGTCCCATCACGCCGTGGCATCGCCCAAGCTGAAGACGGCTTGCAGCACATGCGGCGCCGGGCAGTCAAGTTCGCGAGCTGGGGCCGTGGGCAAGAGGCACGAGATCCGTCACAAGTTGCTTTGCGATGGGCGCCATCCTCTACGTGCAGCAGGCCGTTCGCGCAGGAAGAATGCGCATGCAAGGTGGCATCGCAGAACGGGCACCACGAGCGGGAGATACCGGTCCGTAACCCGGGCCGCCGGCGAGACCTGGCAGGCCCCCAGCGCCATTGCGCCATCGCGCAACCGATCTGGTGAGGATGAGGTGCCATGAAGAACAGCAAGGACCGAATGTCGTTCGAACACGCGGACCGCTGCGGCGAGCGCGGGCACGGGATGCGTGCCGAGGTGCGGGAGTGGCTGGTCCGGCGCAGCAGCCGCGTGGCGGAGTGGCCGCTGGAGAAGCTGATGGCGGTGAAGGGGAGCACCCGGGTGAGCGTCGTGATCCCAGCTCGCGATGAAGAGGCGACGGTCGGCGCGATCGTGGCCATCATCCGTCATTGTCTCGTCGAGCGCGTGCAATTGGTTGACGAGCTCATCGTCGTGGACTCTGGATCCAGGGATTCGACCTCTGCGGTGGCCGCTGCCGCGGGGGCGACTGTCGTAGCACAGGAGGACGTGTTGCAACATCTGCCATCCCTTAGTGGCAAGGGCGAGGCACTGTGGAAGGGACTGGCTGCCAGCACCGGCGATATCGTCACCTTCGTCGACGCCGACCTGCATGGCTTCACCGCAGGCTTCATCACCGGGCTGCTCGGCCCGCTGCTGACCAATCCGGCCGTGGCCTACGTGAAAGGCTTCTATCACCGACCGCTGGTCGAAGGCGCCAAGACGGTTGCCGATAGCGGGGGGCGGGTCACTGAGCTGGTTGCGAGACCTCTGCTCAACCTGCACTGGCCCGCCCTGGCGGGATTCGTCCAGCCCCTCGCCGGCGAGTGCGCCGGACGCCGTGACATCCTCGAGCGGATCCCGTTCGTGAGCGGGTACGGGGTCGACTTCGGGCTGCTGGTCGATCTGCTCGACCTGGTCGGGCTCGACGCACTGGCACAGGTGGATCTCGGGCAGCGCCAGCACAACCACCAGAGCACGGAGGCGCTGGGGCGAATGGCCGGGCAGATCATGTTGACTGCGTTCAGCCGCTTGGAGCGGCAAGGGAAGGTCATCGCCCCCTCAGCACCGGCCACGCTGCTCGGACAGTTCCGACGCGGCAACTCGTGCGACGGAGTCGAGCGCGAGGTCGTCGTGACCGACCTCGCCGTCCCCGAACGGCCCCCGCTGGTGTCGCTGCGGCGCGCGAAGCCGGAGGCTGGCTGCTCGAGGAGGCTTGGGCGCGGTGAGCGGCTCTCCGCAGGGGCGCCGCGAGAGGAGCGGTCTCAGGTCTCCTAAGACGGCGACGGTGGTGGTCCGATGACGTCGGGGGTCCTGGTCAACGCCGGCGCCTGGTTGGCGGTGCCGCCATTCGCCGCTCCGCGCCTGGGAAACCAGCCGGGGAGCTTGTCCCGCCACCATCGGCCGGACGAAGTAGATGGTCGCCGGCGCATGAGCTCGAAGTTGAGCTCCAGACCGGGTCCAGCGCAACAGCCCGGCACACCCCACCTAGAAATCGGTAGGTGGGGCTAGCTGCTTTCGGGTAGGCGAGGGGAAGGCCTGGGCCGGATGTCCTGGACGTTCCGCGTGAAGTGATCTTGAGCTTCCCGAGGCATACGGCCTTCCCGCCGGGAAGGCCAGACCGCTCTTCCGGTCTGCCACTCTGATCTCGACTGAGCTGCGTTGCTGCTGCAATGATGGACGTTGGGCGGGGACGGCTCGGACGGGAAGGACTCTCTTGGATGAGCCTCACTCCGATTGGTACATCAGAGCTCGCTGCTGCGTCGTCAGAAGAGATGTCTGAACCGGCGCGCCTCGGGTAGTGGCGTCTCTTTTCGCGCCACCGCCTGCTCGCGCAGCCTGGGAGGGGCGACAAGGTGGTCGTTGTGCTGAGTTTGCTCGCAGCGGTGGGTTGGTGCCTGCTGTTTTCAGCCCTTGCCGTGGCGCTCCTGAAGGGGCCACGGCTGAGGGCCTGGGCCTGGGCAGGTGGCCTGCCTCTTGGGATGGGAGCCCTGCCCGTGGAGGAGGTCGAGGCTGACGAGGCTCCGAGGGGTTGGAAGTGCGCTCAGCTGGTGGTCTCGCTCGACGGCGCGCAGATCCGGCTGGCTGGGCTGGCCGTAGCCGGGGTGTATGGAGCGGAGGACGTGGCGGTGTGCCTGCGCGGCGCCGATCACATTCCACCGGCATTGGACTGTGTTTGTGGCTTCTACGCCTTCTGCGACCGCCGCGATGCCGCCCGACTGCTGGCGCGACGCCTGGATTACATGGGCCACGTCATCTCCGTGCTGTGCGAGGTGGATCTCTCCGGGACGGTGATCGTCTGTGACCGCGGCTACCGCGCAGAGCGGCAACGGGTGCTTCAGGTCGGCCTGCTGCCATGGTGTGCCGGCTGCGCGGCTCAGGGCCGACTGGTCCCTGCCGACCTCCTGAGCGCCGAGCACGCCCCATTAGGGATCACCCGTCTGACCTTCGCCGGTGCGACCCGTTCCCTCGCCGCTCATCGGCGGGCGCAGCTGCGGCACAGCTGGGGTTCGCTGCGCCCCCTCTGCGGGCGCTGCGCGAGCGTCGGAGGAACCGTCGGATTGAGTCTGCTGCAGATCGCGGAACGGTTGGGCACTGAGGTGCGGTGGCTCGACGCGGGCATCGTGACTCCTGAACGCGTGCTTGCGGTTCACCGCCCCCACCCCCTCAGTGGGCCGTGAGCGGCGCTTCGAGGGAGCGACGCGAGAGAGCCGTCTTAGGTTTCCTAAGACGAGACGGCGGAGGTCAGGATCTGCCCGTCCGGGTGGCACGGCAGCTGGCGCCCGCGCCTGGAGCAGAGCTCCGGCCGAGCGTCGAACAAGTGGCTGCCGCGCGACGGGCTCAGTCCTTCAAGGCTGCGTCGAGAAGGTTGCGTGCGATGACACGCAGGGCGAGCACCTCGTCAGCACCCTCGAAGATCGACAGGACGCGCGCGTCGACGAAGTAGCGCGACACCGAGAACTCCTCCGCGTAGCCCATACCGCCATGCAGCTGCTGAGCCTCCCGGGTCACCCACTCGGCCAAGCGGCAGGCCAGCTGCTTCACCATCGAGGCCTCCAGCTGCCCCTCGCCCTTGGCGAGCATCCGCGCGGCCCGCAGCGTCAGCTGCCGGCAGGCGACAAGGAGACAGGCCATGCGGGCGATCTTGGTGCGCGTCAGCTGGTAGTCGGACAGCGGCCGGGCGAAGACCTGCCGCTGCATGGTGTAGGCGACGGCATCCTCGAGCGCAGCCTGCATCAGCCCGAGCGCGCGTGCCGCGGTCTGCAGCCGACCCGGCGCGAAGGCCTGCATCTGCAGGTAGAAGCCCTTCCCAAGGCCGTCCTCCAGGCCGATCAGGTTGTTGTGGGACACCCTCCAGCTCTCGAACGAGATCTCGAAGGAGTGCATCCCCCGGTAGCCGATGGTAGGGATGCTGCGGGCGTCCATGACGCCAGTCTCGTCTTGTCGGATGCGGAAGGCATGACCGGGAAACGACGGCTTCTCCACCACGAACAGTGACAGACCACGATGGCCCTTGGAGCGGTCAGGGTCGGTGCGGGCGAGCACGAGCAGCAGCTCCGCCTTGCCCGCGAACGTGCACCAGGTCTTCGTGCCGCTGATGATCCACTCGTCGCCACGACGAGTCGCCGTCGTTTTCAGCATCGCGACATCGGAACCGAAGTCCGGCTCGGTTACCGCGACCGCGCACATCTTCTCCCCGGCAGCGATCCCCGGGAGCCAGCGCTGCTTCTGCTCCTCAGTGCCGCCTTTGAGGATCGCCGCGGCGATGATCTCCGGGCGGGTGATGAGCGACCCGGCGACCCCGAGCGAGCCACGGGATAGCTCCTCGGTGACGAGCACCATGTTGAGCAGCTCCTCCTCGCCGCCCTCGCTCATACCGCCGTAGCTCGTGGGAATGGAGAGGCCGAACGTGCCGAGCTCGGCGAGGCCGCGGACGAGGTGGTCAGGGATGTCAAGGTCGCGGCGGTGCACCTCCTCGGCGACGGGACGCACCCGTTCGTCGGTGAAGCGGCGGAAGGTCTCCCGCACCATCTCATGCTCTTCCGAGAGGTGGCGTGGGCCGGCATCCCCGGTTCTCAGGACCTCGGCAGCGATCCTTTCGAGCAGGCCGGGGTCGCGACCGCCCGCGAGGGCCGAAGAGACCTTCGCCTCCCACAGCGGAAGATCATCGACGCGGTCGCCGACGAAGGCTGACCAGCGACCGGCGGCACGGCCGAGAAGGTCCGCGAGCACGTCCGCGGCCGCCGCCAGTGCGAGGCTGCCCTCCCGCTCGCCACGTTCCCCGTAGCTGACCAGCTCCTCGACGGCGGCCACGGCGGAGGCGATCGACGCGAAGTCGTAGAGCACCGCCTGCCGCTCGTCCATCCGTGCGACGGAGACCCGGCCATCCTCGGCGGTCTGAGCGGCGAGGTGACGGGCAGAGCGGTCCATGACCTCCCGTAGTGCGGCAACGACGCTGCGAGTGCGATCGACGTCGTTCACGGCATCCCCTGCGTCGCCTGCGCCCCTTCGTCCAGCCATGGGCCCGGAGTCATGCGCGTGGTGTGAGCTGCGCAATGGAGAGGCTCACGCCTGGGTAGCCCGGCTGGGCGAGAGCAGCATCGCCGGAGAGCTGCACGGTCCACCAGCCGGGCGTGAGATTCTGACCGCTTGGAGGGATGAACAAGGTGGAGACACCGACCCGCTTGGCGGGAGTGCTTCGCGCGACCTCCCGACCTGTGGGGTCGATGAGCGTGAGCTGCCAGTTGAACGGGTTGAATCGAACGAGGTCGTGGCTGCCGGGGTAGGCCACGCTGGCATGTATCGCCGACGTGCCGGCCACCACCTCGAGCACGAAGGTCCTCGTGTCGAGGCCGAGAGCGGTGGCCGGCAGGGGGTCGAAGGCCCACTGGTCGACGGTGAGGACCCGTAGCTTGCGCTGGATGGCGACGCGGCGGTCCGAGGCGGCTTGCAGTCGTTCGAGCAGCTGTTCTGAGAAGTCCGGGCGGGTGACCAGCTCGACCGCCGCGGCCGCGTCTATCCGCCCGTACCCCGACTGCCAGAACGCCGATCCGTCCGTCAGGGGCCGAGCCGTGACCTGCATCACCCGGCGGACCTGGTCGGGGGTGAGCGCAGGATTCGCTGACAGGAGGAGCGCAGCCACGCCGGCCACATGGGGGGCAGCCTGCGAGGTCCCCGAGAGCGTCGCGCCGCCACCAGGTGGACCCAGGGTGAGGACACCCGTGGGGCTGCCCGTCGAGAGGATGTTCGTGCCGGGGGCGCTGACGTCGGGGTGATAGAGACCGACGCGGTCGCCCTCGAAGCGCAGGTGCCTGTCCTTCGGCGCGGCTACAGCCCTGGAGTTGTCGTAGCGAAGGCCGCCGGAGGTGAACGACGAGCGCTCCCCGTCCAGGGTGGTGGAACCCACTGAGATCACCCACGGTGCAACCGACCAGGGGTTGATGGTCATTTCCTCCCCAAGGTTGTGCGCCGAGAACACGACGACGAGACCGGCATCACGGAGCGCCTTCGTGGCGACGTTGATGGGATGGGCGGGGTCGAACAGCTGGAAGAAGCCGCCCCACGAGTTGTTCACGACCCGGATGTTCCACTCTTCGTGGTGGACGAGGATGTCGTCGAACGCGGCGAGGACGGCGAATGCGTGCATGAGCAGCGCATCACCTGCCGAGTAGCCGACAAGGTTGGCGCCCGGTGCGACGCCTGACAGCTGCTCGTTACCGCTGCCATCTGCCGCGACGATGCCCGCGAGATGCGTGCCGTGACCAGAGCCGAGGTCGCTGTTGTTGTAGGGCAGCCGGTCAACAGGTACCACGAGCGTGCCCGGTGGTACCTCGGGGGAGGGTTCGATGCCGGGGGACAACAGGTACTCGGGCCCGATGAGCTTGCGATTGTGCGTCACCCTCTTGCGCAGGTCGGGATGGGTGGCGTCGATGCCCGTGTCTACGATCGCGACCCCCACGCCCTGTCCCGTGAACCCCAGAGCGGCGGCCCTATCGGCACGGACGGCCTTGCTTGACTCTCGGCCATTCAGGTGCAGGCGCTCGTTGGGGTGGACGTCCAGCGCCGCACCGGTCTCCACCGCCGCCAGGAGCTGTCGTTTCGTGCCTCGAAGGAGTGCCAGGGGAAGGCGGCGCAGTGGCTGCGCCACGAGCCCGAGCCTGCGTAGTCGGCCCGCGGCGTTCGCGGTCGTCTCGCTGGTGGCCAGCGTGGCAACCGCCAGCACCGGCTCGTCGTCCGCCACGTCGAGTGCGGCGATCTGCGCCGCGCCCCGGCGAGCGACCGTGGGTGTCGGGACGGCTGTGCTCCTGTCCGAGATCGCCGGAGACAACGGCGCCGACGCCGTGAGGAGCGGCAGGAGCACGACCATCAGGAGGGCGGAGGCGAACGGTCGGCCTGGAAAGTGCCGCAGGGGCTTCGGCGCCACGTGCCCTCCCTTTCACATCATGGGCGGACGACGGTGCGGATCCAACGAGGGAATCGGGTGCCCGCCGGACGTCCTCGGCCCGCGCCCCGTCGTCACAGACGAATGTCCAGGCACTCTACAGTGTCGACGGCGAGGTGAGGTCGAGTGCGGGGGCCCAGCGCCTCTACGCGAGAGCCGGCCGCAGGGGCAGCCTCGCAGCCTCACCGTCATCACGGGGTCGAGGAACTTGGCCGCCGCTGCTGACGCGGACCCGGACCCCTGCGAGGACGAGGAGAGCGGATGCTGCTCCATACCGCCGCCGCGCTCGGCACGGTCACGCTGGTGCTGGGACTGCTGGCCGGCCTGCCGGCCAGCGCCCCCTCCCCCCATGTCAGGGCACCCAGCGACTACGGTCGTCACCTGCTCGACCACCTCCGCCAGCCGCAGCGGGCGGCGGGTGAGCGGATCATGGCCGGGGAGAACGTCACGCAGTCGGGAGTCGCCCTCGCGGTGGCCGCGCCCGGACAGCCTCCTACCCCCGGCGTCAGTCAGAACGGGGTCTGCAACGACCTGAGACCGGTACGAAGGGTGGGCGAGACCGCGACGTTCTGGGTCGCCGATCGGAGCCTGCAACGGGATGTCGAACGGCAGTTCACGTTGGCCGCCGTCACCGACCACGTCTACATGTGGGTCGATACCGCGACGTATGACGCGACGGACCTCAGCGGCGGCGTGGTGTCGATCACATCGAAGGCGGAGGCGGAGGCCGGCGCCGCCGAGTTCGAGCGCATCTACGACATCGATCGCCGCTACTTCGGCGAGCACGCCCGCTGCGACCGCTTGCCCTATCGCCAGCCGCCCCGTCTGGAGCAGATTTGGGGTCAGCCCTGGTACGACGCCGACGATGACCCGCACATCAACATCGTCAACTTCCCGATCCAGGTCGCGGGGGTTCCAAGCTTCACTGCGGGCTACTACTCCTCGCGGGACGAGTACCCGAAGACCGTGAATGCGACCTCGAACGAGGGAGAGTTCTTCTACATGAACTCCGCCCTCCTCGACCCCGGCTCCGAGACGTACCGGGGGGTCCTCGCGCACGAGTTCTATCACATGATCCAGTTCGCGAACGACGCGAACGAGGAGTCCTGGGTCAACGAGGGCATGGCGATGATCGCCATGGAGGTCAACGGCTTCGACCTTTCGGGCTACCTTTCCGCCTACGCCGAGAGCCCCGACGACCAACTCACCCACTTCACTCAACAGCCGCTGGAGTACGGCAACGCGTACACCTTCCTGTCGTACCTCCTCGAGCACTACGGCCCGCCGGACGACCCGGCGACTGCCTTCCGGGAGAACTACGCCCTCGGCGTGCCGATCACAAGGGTCGCGGCCGACGGGATGAGCGGCCTGGACGAGGTGCTGGCCACCAACCCCTATCGTGCCGGCCTCCACCCCTACTACCGGGACCGGACGGCCAACGACGTCTACCTCGACCGTGGCGTCGCGAACATCCTCAACGATCGCAGCATCGACGCGGGTCAGTACGGCTACATGACGCTCGCCTCGTTCAAGATCCGCCCGAATGGGCAGTTCTCCAGCTATCCGGTTAGTCGCGAGGGAGCTCTGCACCCCTTCGCGGAGCAGTACCTCGTCTTCGACTCTCGAGGTGACGGGAGCTTCAGGCTGGAAGGGGAGCCGACGATCCCGATCGTGGACAACCTCGCCGGCATGCCGTCCCCACGCCACGAGCTGTGGCTCAACCGCGGCGACCAGATGGAGACGTTCGTAGTGCGCGCGGCCGATCTCACACGGGCGAGTGCCCCGACACTGCGCTTCGGCTACTGGTACGACCTCGAGGAGGACTTCGACTACGTCTACCTGCAGGTGTCCGAGGACGGGGGGTCGACGTGGGTCAACCTCGACTGCGTCTGCGGCAGCCGCCGGACCGATCCGAACCGCAGCAACCGGGGCAACGGCATCACCGGGAAATCGGGGGCCGGTCCCGTCGGTGGAATCACCGGCGCCACACCGAGGTGGGGGCGGGCCAAGCAGGACCTGTCCGCCTATGTCGGCAGGAAGATCCTCCTCCGCTTCCTCTACGACAGCGACGACGCCGTGAACAACCCGGGATTCACCCTCGACAATGTCTCGCTCGAAGACCGCGGGGGGCACATCTGGCCGCTCGAGACGTTCGAAGCTGGTCCCGGCGCTTTTCAGCTCGGCGGTGACGGGGAGAAGTCGGCGCTCGTCATCGACCCGATCGTGACCAACCAGCTCGTGCTCCAGCTCCTGAAGGTGGGAACCAGGGTCGAGGTCGAGCGCTTCTCCGGCGCTTCAGCTGGGGAGGTGCTGGCGGCGAGTGGACAGATGGATGCTCCCCGAACGATCGCGATCTTCACCTCGCTCACCCCGCTGTCGTCCGAGACATTCGATTACCGCTGGGACGCCGAGGCGAGTTCCTCAGGCAATATCACCCCGCTCAACCTCGACGACCTGTTGGATGAGGCGAGCGAGCCGATCACCTCTGACCCCTCGCCGGCCAACAACATCGTCCGCGACGAAGTTGAAGAGCCCCGGTTGTTCAATGCTTCCCGCGTGGACCGCGGAGATCGGAGGAGCGGTCTTGGCCAGCCCGGCCGGCGCCTGAGGCCCTGGCGCTTGTCCAAGACCGCGACGGAGACGAGGTGGGACTGACCCGGGAGTCGCTCGAGCGGCAGACGCGGAAGGACGAGCTCACTAGCATCGACGGAGGTTGCCAAGGCCGTCGAGCAGGTATGCGAGAGCGGCCCGGCCGGCCGAGGAGGGGCCATGCTGGATGCCCGCGTCGCTGCCCCCCACCCGAGGAACGAGCCGGTCCGGGCCTATGCCCCGGGCACCCTGGAACGGTCTCGACTGAAGGGTCGTCTCGGCGAGCTTGCCAAGGAGACGATCGAAGCGCCGTGCGTCATCGCTGACCGCGAGGTTCGCACCGGTGCGACCTTTGACGTCCGTGCGCCACACGACCGCAACCTCCACCTCGCGACGGTCCACGCTGCGGGCCCCGAGCAGGTTCGAGCCGCGATAGACGCCGCGATCTGCGCCAAGACCGACTGGGCGGCGCTCTCCTGGGACGAGCGCGCAGCGCTGATGCTGAAGGCGGCCGAACTCATCGCCGGACCGTGGCGGGACACGATGAACGCCGCGACCATGCTGGGCCAGTCGAAGACCGCGCATCAGGCGGAGATCGACGCTGCCTGTGAACTCATCGACTTCCTGCGTCTCAACGTCTCGTTCGCGGCAGAGATCATCACCCGGCAGCCCTCGAGCTCCCCTGGCGTCTGGAACCGGCTCGACTACCGTCCACTCGAAGGATTCGTCCTGGCCATCACACCGTTCAACTTCACCTCCATCGCCGGCAACCTCCCGACCGCGCCGGCGCTGATGGGCAACACGGTGGTCTGGAAACCTTCGGAGAAGCAGGCGTTCGCAGCTCACTTCTTCATGCAGGTCCTGCAGGAGGCGGGGCTCCCCGAAGGTGTCATCAACCTCGTGCACGGCGAGGGTGCGCTCGTTGCCGACGTCTGCCTCGACCACCCCGACTTCGCGGGGCTCCACTTCACAGGTTCGGCGTTCGTGCTGCGCGAGTTGTGGGCGAAGATCGGTGACCACATCCGCCACCTCCGGGCCTTCCCCCGGCTTGTGGGTGAGAGTGGTGGCAAGGACTTCCTGCTCGCTCACCCGTCTGCTGACGTTCAGTCGCTCGTGACCGCGCTCACCCGGGGAGCCTTCGAGTACCAGGGGCAGAAGTGCTCCGCGGCGTCGCGTGCCTACCTGCCGTCGAGCCTGTGGCCGCGTCTGCGCGACGAACTCGCGGACACCACCCGCGGCCTCCGCATGGGCGACATCGCCGACTTCCGGAACTTCCTGGGCGCAGTCATCGACGCCAAGGCGTTCAGCAAGCACCGGGCGGCCATCGAGGAGGCCCGACACCTTCCGGAAGTTGCAATCCTCGTGGGCGGCGGCACCGACGACTCAATCGGGTGGTTCGTCGAGCCCACCATCCTGGTGACGACCGACCCGCGCCACCGCACGATGGAGGAGGAGTTGTTCGGCCCGCTCCTGTCGCTGTTCGTGTATGAGGACGCAGACTGGGAGTCCGTCCTCGACCTCGTCAATGCCACGTCGCCCTACGCCCTGACAGGCGCGGTCTTCGCCCGCGACCGGGCTGCGATCATCGAAGCGATGCAGCGGTTGCGTTACGCGGCCGGGAACTTCTATGTCAACGACAAGCCGACCGGGGCGATAGTCGGGCAGCAGCCGTTCGGCGGCGCTCGGGGCTCCGGCACCAACGACAAGGCCGGCTCTGCCCTGAATCTCCAACGCTGGGTCAGCCCCCGGGCGATCAAGGAGACGTTCCTGCCGGCGTCCGACTACCGCTACCCCTACATGGGCGGAGAGTAGGTGCCTGCCCGCCGACCCATCGCGGTCGCGTTCGATGTGAACGGGACCCTGTTCGCGCTCGACCGGCTCGGTGACGCGTTCGAGGACGCCGGGCTGCCCGGTCACGCGATCGATCTCTGGTTCGCGCGGACGCTCGCGTCGGGATTCGGGCTCGCCGCAAGCGACACCTTCGCGTCCTTCGTTGGACTCGGCCGTTCCCACCTCCGTCGGATCCTGCGTTCGTTCGGCCTGGCGAGCGACAGTGCGACGCTGGACCGGCTGCTCGGAACGCTGTCTGAACTCGATGCCCACGAGGACGTCGAGTCGGCCTTCCAGCGTCTTCACGCTGTCGGGGCCCGGATCGTGACGCTCACCAATGGCAGCGCCGAGCTCACCCGACGATTGCTCGAGCGCAACGGCCTCGGCGGTTTCGTCGAGCGCTGCTTCGAGGCGGCCGAGGCGGGCAGGTGGAAGCCGCGCCCCGAGCCGTACCGGCACATGGCCGCAGAGCTCGGTGTCGATGCGGGCGCCCTCGCCCTCGTTGCGGTTCACGCATGGGATGTGCACGGCGCGAAACGTGCCGGCCTCGTAGGGGC
>JALYGD010000328.1 GCA_030777265.1 Actinomycetota bacterium
GGGCGGCAGCATGTGCCCCGCCCTCGACCCCGGCGACGTGATACTAGTCCTACCGGTCCGCCGTGACCGGCTGCGTCGGGGCGACGTCGTGGTCGTCCGCGATCCGCGCGACCCGTCGCGCGAGACCGTGAAGCGCGTCCTCGGCCTCCCGAGAGAGCACGTCACCGTGCATCCCGACCGCTTCGAAATTGCCGGTACCCCGTACGACGAGCCATACGCTCGTCGCCTCCCACACCCAAGCCGCGAGTCGCAGCAGTCAGTCGGCTGGCGCGTGCCCCCCTGTCACGTCGTCATCCTTGGAGACGACCGTAGCCGGTCGACCGATTCGCGGGTATACGGGCCTGTGCCTGAAGAACTCGTCATCGGGCGGGTCGCAGCCCGATTGTGTCCGCCCGGGTTGGCGCCACATTGTGCTCCGCGCCCACCCGCCGGATAGCCCCTACACCCCCCTGGCCTCAGCCCCTCTGGGCCGCCGGACCACCTCCGTCGCCGTCTTAGGAGGGCCTAAGACGGCTCCTCTCGCGTCGCTCCTGTGGAGCGCCGCTCACTCGTCTCCTTTGCGCGTCCGCCCCTAGTAGTGCTCGGGAATGGGCGCGTCGTTCAACCGCTGGCCGATGTCGACGAAGACCTCATTCCCGTCGCGCTTCACGGCGAAGATGGGGACGGGGCGGGTCGCCGGCAGGTTCTCGGCGGCCCCCGTCTCGAGGTCGAAGGTGGAGCCGTGGAGCGCGCACTCGATGCTCGAGCCGAACACGAAGCCCTCGTGCAGCGGGTAGTCCTGGTGAGAGCACACGTCGTAGATGGCAACCACCTCGTCTCCGCGTCGTACCAGGCAGATGGGATGGCCCTCGACCCTGACCGGCACCCCGACCCCCTCTTCGAGGTCCGAGAGAGACGCCGCCCGCTCGAACGCCATCAGTCGTACTCCCCCTTTTCGCTCAGACTCGGACGACCTCTCCCCACGACGGTGGCGAGATCGACCGCATTGATCTCCTCGGCGATGTGGTTCATGGTCCGCTCGAGCACGGACGGAATGTCGATGCGATCGAGGACCTCGGCGAAGAATCCGAACACCACGAGCCGCAGAGCCTCGTCCGGCGGGATACCGCGCGAGTGGAGGTAGAAGAGCTGGTTCTCGTCGACCTGCCCGGTCGCCGAGCCGTGACCGGCTTTGACGTCCGCGCACTCGATCTCGAGGAACGGCGTCGAGTCGGCCTTGGCACCCGCGGTCAGGACGAGGCTCTTGTTGGTCTCGTTCGAGTCGCTGCCGACCGCGTCGCGGTGAACGTAGATGTGCCCCCGGAACACCGTTCGGCTGTGCCCCTGCAGGGCTCCCTTGTAGAGCACGTCGGAGACGGCATGGCCGGCGACGTGCTCGATGAACGGGTGGTGTTCGAAGTGCTGGCCCCCGTGCGAGAAGTACACGCCGAGCGGTTCGATGCGGCTGCCCGGTCCGACCAGGTGGACCTCGGGACGCATCCGCACCGTATCGCCGCCGATCGTCACCGCGAGGTGACGGACCTGGGTGTCGCGGTGGAGCTCGAAGCCCTGGACGACCATATGGCCGACCCGCCCCTCCCAGTCCTGGGCGGTGACGAAGTCCAGCTTCGCGCCGTCCGCAACGATGACCTCGACGACTTCGTCGACGGTGGCTCGATCGTCGCCGAGACCGGCAGAAACGTGCTCGCAGAACAGCTGGGCCGAGGCGTGTCGTTCGACGACGACAAGCAGCCGGGGCAGGTGGGTGCCCGCCCGGCCGACCCGAATCGTGACGCCGATCGGAGCGTCGAGCTCCGCCTCCGGAGGAACGTAGACGAAGACTCCGCGCGTCCAGGCCGCGTCGTTCGCCGCGACCGTGCCGTCGTGGTCGGCGGTGAGGCGTCCTAGGTGTTCGCGGACGAGCCCCTCGTAGCGCTCCGCCGCGACCGCGAGGTCGCACACGACGACGCCCGCAGTCGTCTGTGCGTCGGAGACCCACACGTCGAGCTCGCCGTCGCGGACATCGGCGCGGGCGCCGCACTGCGCGAGCCCGTCGACGAGCACGGCCGGGACGGTCACGGCCTCAGGCGCCGGCGGAGCTGGCACATCAACGTCGCCGGTCACGAGCGGCAGGTCGACGACGAACCGGGTGAACGGCGTGTCCTTCCAAGCTTCTTCGCCGCGCAGCTTCGGCCAGCCGAGGTCGGCCCAGCGCTTGTACGCCTCGAGGCGCCGGTCCAGCAGCCATGTAGGCTCGCCGGCCGCTTCCGAGCGGTGGGCGATCGCCTCCTCGCTCAGGGTGTCGAGGGTCGGCACCCCGGTCTCTGTCGGGGCTGTCGTCATCCGATCGCGCCCTCCATCTCGAGCGCGATGAGGCGGTTGAGTTCGACCGCGTACTCCATCGGCAGCTCGCGGGAGATCGGCTCGACAAAGCCCCGCACGATCATGCCGGACGCCTCGTCCTCGTCGAGGCCACGGCTCATGAGGTAGAAGAGCTGATCGTCACCGATCTTCGACACCGTCGCTTCGTGCTCGACCGTCGCGTCCTCGGCGGCGATCTCCATATAGGGATAGGTGTCGGAGCGGCTGTGCTCGTCGAGCAGCAGCGCATCGCAGCGCACGGTGGAGCGGCAGCGATGCGTATCAGCCTCGATGTCGACCAGGCCGCGGTAGGAGGTCCGACCGGCGCCCTTCGAGATCGACTTCGAGACGATCTTCGAGGACGTGTCCGGGGCGTGGTGGACCATCTTCGCACCGGCGTCCTGGTGCTGGCCATCCGAGGCGTAAGCGACCGAGAGGACTTCGCCCTTGG
>JALYGD010000329.1 GCA_030777265.1 Actinomycetota bacterium
CGGGCAGATAGCGGACCCCGAGCCCCGGGGGGGACACCCCCGCACCCCCGGGCCCCCCTGCAAGGCAGGACTCGACGAGAGCGGTGACAAGGCCCCCGCCGGAGACATCGTGCGCGCTGTGAAGGAGGCCCAGTCTCGCGGCAGCCGCCAGCAACTCGTGGAGACGTCGCTCCGCCTCGAGGTCGATGGGATCGAGGCGACCGCCAAGCGGCACGCCGAGCAACCGCTGCAGCTCGCTTCCGGCCAGTCCGGGACGCGTAGGGGCACCGATCTGGAAGATGACGTCGCCCTCTTCGACGAAGCCGATCGACACCGCATGAGAGAGGTCGTCGAGGACGCCGATCATCCCGATCACGGGGGTAGGATGGATGGCTCGCCCTCCGGTCTCGTTGTAGAAGCTCACGTTGCCGCCAGTGATGGGCGTACCGAGCGCCGCACACGCCTCTCCGAGCCCGGCCACCGCCTCCACGAACTGCCACATGATCTCGGGCCGTTCCGGGTTACCGAAGTTCAGGCAGTTGGTAGCGGCGATAGGGGACGCTCCGACGCAGGCGACATTGCGAGCCGCCTCTGCCACCACGCGTCGGGTGCCCTCCCTCGGGTCGAGTTCGCACCAGCGCCCGTTGCCGTCAGTGGCGACGGCCACCGCTCGTCGGCTGCCTGGCAGCCGCACCACCCCAGCATCACCACCGGGCCCGGCGACCGTCGCGGACCCGACGAGCGCGTCGTACTGCTCGTACGCCCAACGTTTGCTGCACACATTCGGACTCGCGACGAGGTCGAAGACGAGCCGCGGCAGGTCCGTAGGCAGGGTGAGTGCCTCAGCCTCCACCAGCGCGTAACCATCGAGCCAGTCGGGCCGGCGCAACGGGCGGCGGTAGACGGGTCCCTCCTCGACCAGCGAGCACGCGGGGGCGTCAGCGACGATTCGCTCGTCACGAACGACCACGAGGCGTCCGTCGCCAGTCACCTCCCCGACGACCGACGCGGGCACCCCCCATCGTTCGCACACCGCCAGCACCTCGGCAAGATGCTCGGGAGCAGCGAGGGCCAGCATCCGCTCCTGAGACTCTGAGCAGAGGATCTCCCACGAGGCCATCTCAGGTTCGCGCAGTTGAACCCGGGAGAGGTCCACTCGCATGCCGAACCGGGCTTTCGCTGCCATCTCCGCGGTCGAACAGGTGATGCCGGCCGCGCCCATGTCCTGGATACCGCTGAGCAGCCCGCGGTCGTAAAGCTCGAGACAGCATTCGATGAGCAGCTTTTCGGCGAACGGGTCGCCGACCTGCACCCGGGGTCGCTTCGCGGCACTCTCCGTCTCGAAGGTCGCCGAGGCGAGCACGGACGCTCCGCCGATGCCGTCACGGCCGGTCGCCGATCCGATGAGGACCGCGAGGTCCCCGACCCGCTCGGCGCGTGCGAGCTGGAGCCGATCGGAAGGCAGCACGCCCACACACAGGACGTTGACAAGCGGGTTACCAGCGTAGGTGTCGTCGAAGACCGTCTCCCCGCCGATGGTCGGCACACCCACGCAGTTGCCATAACCACCGATCCCGCGAACCACGCCATCAATCAGGTGGCGTTGGAAGGGGTCGTCGGGTAGTCCGAAGCGCAGTGGGTCCATGAGTGCGATCGGGCGTGCGCCCATCGTGAGGATGTCTCGGATGATCCCCCCGACTCCGGTCGCTGCGCCTTGGAACGGCTCGACAAACGACGGATGGTTGTGAGACTCGATCTTGAACGTGACGGCGAGCCCGTCACCGACCTCGACCACACCCGCGTTCTCGCCCGGACCCACGAGGACGTGAGGACCTTCGGTTGGCAGAGACTTCAGATGCGTTCGACTCGACTTGTACGAGCAGTGTTCGGACCACATGACCGAGTACATCCCGAGCTCGGACGTCGTGGGGACACGGCCGAGAGTTGACACTATTCTTTGGTATTCGTGCTCGGTGAGGCCGAGCTCGCGCGCCAGGTGCCTCGCCCCATCCGCATCGAGCTCCTCGCCGCGCGGAAAAGCCGGTGGTGTCAGGGGGGAAGCCTTCGCGGTCTCGGCGGTGGGGTGCTCGTGCATGGCGGCTCCGTGCAGACGACTCGCCCTCTCCGTTAACGGCGAGAGTGGCGCCACGCCTTCCCGGCACAGGGTACGGTCCGACGGGAGTCAGCCGTCGCCCCTACCTGTCATCCGGCGAGGCCTTCGGCGTCATCCGGCTCAGAGGACCCTTGTGAGTCCGCCCAGGGCGGGTCCTCCTCGGCTGCCCCATCTGCGGCCTCGCGCGCATCGGCTTCTGCGGCGCTGTAGGTGTCTCGGCTGGCCGTCTCCTCCTCGTGGCCGACGGTTTCGGCCGTTGCCGTCTCGACCGTGCCCGCCTCCTCGGTGGGCGACTCCTCGCGCATGTCAGCCCTCATGCTCTGATCCGGTGCGCAGGCGAGCAGCACGATATCGTGGAAGCGGCCGGCGGCATCGCGGAGATGCTTGCGCAGCCGGGCCTCCATCGCGAACCCCAGTCGCTCGAACAGTTCGCTCGCGAATGGCTGGTCAGCGGGCACCTCGATCACCAGCTTGCCCATCCCCAGAGCGTCTGCTTCTTCGAGCGCGCGCTGGGCCAGCTCGCGTCCTATGCCGCGTCGACGACGCAGCGGGTCGACGACCACGCGGACTTCCCCGACGTGGCTGCACCATCCCACTCCTGGCACGATGGCGAGATAACCCACGACCTCACCCTCGTCCAGGGCAACAAACCTTCGGCCTCGCGGGTCGCGGGTCCAGGCCGCGAGCGTGCCAGGGTCGGAGATGTCCTCCTTCAGGAACGTGAGGTCGCCCTCGGGCACGCGGCCGAACAGGCCTGCGAGCGGTACGAGGTCATCGACGCCGAGAGCGCGGATCTCCACCTCACCCTCCTCGCGCGCGGGGCCCATGTGGGCGTGCCGCCGGCGGGCGATCCTGCACTGCACCGTACGCGCCTGCCGGCCTGACCGCCAAGACGACGAGGTGGGCGGCGGAGCCGCAAGCTCCGCTCCAGCTCTCGCTTGCGCGACGTAAGGCCGGCCTTCGTCAGGGCAATCGGGTGAATGACAGCACTCGGGCTCCTGCGGTAGCCAAACTCCTACCAGCAGGAGGGGAGCTGAGGGCGATGGAAGGAGCCGCAGTGGACCTTGCAGCGCGCGGGTCGTGCGAAGGGCTAACCGGCCCCGCCTTTCGACGCCACTCCTCGTATCTCTCACGCGCGCGGGCGCCCTCTTCGGCCACCACCTGCACGCTGTTGGGGTCGGCGAAGAAGGCGTCGAGTGCGTCCTCGCTCTCATCCGGCGCTACGACGAGGTGCACGCGACCACCAGGGAGGGCGAGACGGGCTCGGCTGGCAGCAGCGTCGGCCTCGAGTCTCGTGCAGAGCGGTCCGTCGCCTTGGATGGTGCCGTCGGGGTGTCGAATGACGACGACGTAGCGATGCGGCCATTCCGAGGAGGGGCTGAGTACAGCCGGGAGCAGCCGGTCATCGAACAGCTTGACGTTGAAGACGAACAGAGGTCGCCGCCAATCGGACGTTCCATTCTGGAACTCTCGTGGGCTTCTTTGCGCAGGTGCCCCCGCCGCCTTCGGCTCGTGGGCCTTGAACCGTCGCCCCGCCTGATGGCCTTTCTTTCCCCTCATGCCGCTGCTCCTTCCGATCTTTCCGCGAGAGGCTGGCCTGCCACGGAAGTCGCTTCAATGGAAGCCGCCGATGAATCCGGCTTCGTCCTGCGGTCGCCTCCCCTGAGAATAACAATTGTGTCGTTATTCTGGTACTCTCAGCGTTCGCTGCCGGGGGGCAACTTCTCGACGTGGCTGTCTCGGCCAGAGGGGAACGAATGGGGGGTCGGGGATGACAAGGGTTTCGCTTGCCGCAGTATCACTCGCGCTCGTCCTGGCTGGCCTGACACCGCTGCCAGCCCAAGCGTCGCACGAATCGCCGCACGAATCGTCGCGCGAACCGTTGAATTGCACCGCCACTCTCGATCTGACTATCGAGCCGGGACTTTCCATTACGCCGAGCAAGGGCACTTTCACAACCGGCAAGAAGCCTGGGCCGATCGAGTGCACCGGTATTCTGCAGGGGCATGAGGTGATTGGCCCTGGCGCCCTCGGTATCACAGGAAACTACGGCCAGAGCTCCGAAGCAGGCGACACTTGTTCCCTCGTGGTGGCAACGGGTACGTATTCGCTCACGCTGCCGACCCGCCACGGGCCGGTCAGCGAGAAAGGAAACTTCGCCGAAGTTCTCGGCCCCACCAAAGAGGGCTCGTTCAGTGCCGTAAGTGACAGTAGAGAAAACTGGGCGGGGAAGTTCGAGTTCTCGTCTACCCAGGGCGACTGCGTCTTGACACCAATAACGGCGGCTCGGGTCACTCTGCAGCTTGAGAGGGGGGACGGTGGCGATGAGCCAGCCACCGTCGGCCTCCAAGACGCCGGGGGGGCATTCGTTGGGCCCGTGCTCGAGGTCGCAGAACGCCAGTCCCTGGGTGACGTGAAAGCGACGGCCGGGGTCG
>JALYGD010000330.1 GCA_030777265.1 Actinomycetota bacterium
GCGGGCCGCTCGCGCGGCCGAACCAAGGTCACCCGTCTCTCGGTAGCGGCCGAAGGCCGCCTCGTAGAATTCCAGCGCGCCCCGGTGATCACCGGCCGCATGCCGAGCGCGACCAGCCGCTTCGAGCGCCGACCCCGATGCGACATCGACCTCCCCGTCGGAACTTGGATCCGGACCCATGCCATCAGTGTCGCCCAGAGCATCGATGCTGTGGGCGGCGACGCAGGTACGCACCATCTGGAAGCCACCACAGGCCGGACAGATCGAGGTTCTGTTTGGGGTGAGGCGCACCGAACCGGCGCCCGATAGCGCAGTAGTTGAGGCTGCCCCGGCGTACCGAACCGCGCTTCAGGCGCATCCCTGAGCCGGCGTTCGGGGGTACCCGACGCTCGCATGGCGGTCGTCGTTATGGGCGGGCGGTTGCGGACAACGACGACCGGGAGAGGCCGATCAGTTGGCAGCTAGAGGACAGGGCGGCATGTGCAGGGCGGCATGTGCGGCGGACATGCCGGAGCAGCCTGGGCGCGCCGCCCGACCCCGGGGACCTGCACAGACTTAGGCGGTAGCGCGGAGGTCTCCGGCCGCTCGTCGAGCGCCGAGGATGAGCCCGACGGCGACAGCAGTGAGGCCCATGCTGATCCCGACAGCCACAGGGACCCAGCTCGGCACGTCGTCGATGAAGAAGGCCGGAACGCCGAGGAGGGCCGAGAGGACCCGTGATGCGATGACCATGGAGAGACCGTTCTGGCCGTCCCGCCACGCCATACGGACGCCCGCCAACGTGATGACGCCGAGGACCGCGCCGGCGATCATCACCCCGGCGGGCGGCGCGTCATCGGTGCCGAAGCCGGCGAGGCCGACGATGTCGACAGCGGCCAGGATCGCGGACAGCACGAGGCCGACGGTGAGGTTACGGCTGCGGGTCATTGGGTCTCCTTCTCAGTAAATGGTCTTGTGGATGGACACGTCGTCGGTGTCGAAGGCGACGTAGGTGGTCTGGGGTCCCGTGCCTAGGCCGGCCTGCTGGAACGCGGGCATGAGGCGTTCGGCGACGAACCGATCTGCGCTGGCCCTGGATTCCCAGACGCCGACGACGTGCAGGGCGCCGTCCGCGTCCCCGGCTATCTGGGCGACCAGGCCTTCGGGAACGTCAGCACCCATGATGGCGGTGAGGGCCCGGTAGTCGGCCAGGCTGCTGCCTGGCGTGTGGGTGATCAGTGCGTAGGCCATGCGCTCCTCCTGAGTTGCCTGGTCTCAAGCGAGGAACATACGGAAGATCGGCGGCCCTGCCATCCGCCGAACTACGTATTTCGCCTGGGTCTCAGGCGGTTCGCCGGTTGGCGACCCACGACGCGATCTGGCTGCGGTTGGAGAGGCCGAGCTTGGTGAGGATGTGCTGCACGTGGGTCTGCGCGGTTCGCTCCGAGATGAATGCGGCGGCCGCGATCTCCCGGTTGGTGAGGCCTTGGGCGACGAGCTCGGCCACCTCCATCTCGCGAGGTGACAAGGGGCCGTTCGCTCCTGTTGGCCCGGCGGCCTGCAGCCGGTCGACGACCGCCGAGACGGTCGCTGCCCGCTGCTGCCACGGCGTCATACCCAACCGGCCCGCGGCCGACCGGGCCCCCTTGGACAGCGCCCGGGCCCGTGGCAGATCGCCCTCGGCGCCGCGCTGGGCGAGCACGGCGGCCAGTTCGCAGTCGGCCTCAACTGCGAACGCGGCGGCACCGATGCCCCGGCAGCACGCCGCGGCCGACGTCAGGTCCACCTCGGCGTTGTCCAGCCGCCCGAGGTAGGCGGCCATCCGACCGAGATGGAGCTCGACCGGTCCGAAGTAGCTGGCGTTGCCGGCCCCCGCCACCGCATGGCGACCCCGTTCGGCGGACAGGCGCTCGTAGAGGACTTCGACGTCCTCGCGCTGACCCAGCGTCACTGCTACGAGGGAGCCGACCGCCCAGGACAGGATGCGGAAATACGCCGGCGGGCGCCAGCTGACGACCGGACCGGCACCGCGATAGGCCTGGGCCGCCTCGTCGAGCCGCCCCGACCCGGCTAGCACCATCGCCGGCGCAATGTGACTGAAGATCTCACTGCGCACCTCGCCAGGATCAACGGGTTCCGGAAGAGGAGCATTCGGGGGCGGAAGGAACCCAGTGCGGTCGTGGCCGATGTGATGCCCGATGGGGCACAGCAACGACGCGAACGCGCCGAACGCCGTCGGATGACGGGCCGCCTGCACCGATTCGAACGCCTCCCGCCCAAGTGCGACGGCTTGGTCGAACCGGCCCAGCGCCTGGGCCAGCGCGGCCCTCGGGATGAGAAGATGCCAACGAGCCACCGGTCCGCCGACACGCTCGACGCACCACTCGAGTCGGCTCAGCGCGGAGGCGATGGCGGCGAGGTCGCCCAGCTCCCAGTGAGTGTCGATCTTCCAGAGACGGCCCCACATTTCGACACTGGGACGGTGGAGCCGCTCACCCGCCTCGACCATGCGGTCGGCCAGACGTCCGCGCTCGGCCACGTGCTCGGGTCCACTGAGGGCCAGCTGCCGGGCTCGAAGCGCGGCCACGACCACAGCGTCATCCGACGTCTTGTCGGCCAGCGCGAGCGCAATCCGGCTGGTCTCCTCCGCAGCCGCGTCGTCTCCCATGTAGACGGAGGCTTCCGCCAGGCGGGCGAGAAGTGGAGCCCGTGCAACGACATCGGTCGCCTCCAGCCCCGCCAATGCCTCCGTGCACCAGTCCCGGATGTCGCGGTCGAAGCGCAGGCTCCCGACCGGCTCGAAGACGAGTGCCGCCTCACCGACGACGTCGGGCCGTTGCCGCCGGCGTCCCAGGTCGACCACCTCCCGGCACGCGTCCTGGCACCGCTCCAGCTCACCGGAGTGCCAGTAGGCGGTGGCCAGCGCGAGCAGGAGGCGGGACCGGTCTTCGGTGTCGTGCTCTGGGCCGCCGGCATCCAGGGCCAGCCGGTACAGCCGGGCGCCCTCCTCGTAGGCGAGCGCGCTCATCGCCTCCTCGGCGGCGCGCCGGGCCCAGCGGACGGCGTTGGCCCGGTCTCCGGTGACGGCGACCACGGCCCAATGGCGGGCCAGCTGGGCGGCGCGGGCGTCGAGCTGGTGGCCATACGTTCGCTCAATGCTCTCCGCCGCGGCTCGGTGCAGACCCACCGCCTCGGCCGGAGGGACCTGCGCCTCCACGGCGTCCCGGACCAAAGCGTGGCCGAATCGCCAGTCGCCGGCCACACCCGCGGCTTCGAGGAAGCCCGCCTGCGCCGCCTCCTCGAGCAGCTCCAGGCAGGCGACCACCGGCCGGTCAACGAGGGACGCCGCGACCGTTAGCGGGAACTGCTCGCCGAGCACGGCGGCGACTGCCAGGAACCGGCGGGTGGGCGGTGACAGGCGTCCCACGCGCTGACGGACGACCTCCAGCACCGAGCCTGGCACCACCAGCGCGCTGTCGCCGCTATCGCCGATGGACCGTCCCAGCTCACGTGCGAAGAAGGGGTTCCCACCGCTGAGACGGTGCAAACGCTCCACGAGACCGGTGGGGACCTCTGCGCCGGTGACTGCGCTCACGCAGCGGGTCGTCTCGTCGGTCGAGAGGCCGGACAGCTGGATGTGCTCGGTGATCGTCGCACGGGTCAGGTTGGGGAGGGTGGCCTGCCAGCCGTAGGAGCGCTCGGCGCCGACCGTCCGGTAGGTGGCCATGATCATGAGGCGGGCCTGCCGCGACTCGTGGGCGACGTGTTGGAGGAGGAGGAGCGACGGCTGATCCGCCCAGTGGACGTCGTCCAGGACCACGAGCATCCCCGACGGCCGCGCGGTTTCGACCAGTCGCCGGACCACGGCGTCGAAGAGCAGGAGCCGGGCGGCGCCGGCATCGAAACCGTCGCGACCCGGCTCGGTTGATGCCGGCGCACCCGCCAACCCGCCGTCGGAGCCCAACACCTGTCGCCACAGCCAGAACGGCGGCGGCGCGGTGCCCTCAGGCGCACGCGCCCACACCGTCGGAACTCCCCGGGCCTCGGCGAGTGTGGAAACCTCGGCAGCCAGCCGGGTCTTGCCGATGCCCGGCTCCCCTCCGCAGAGCACGAGCTTCGGACGCCGTTCGATCGCAGATTCGAGGAGGTCGGAAAGCGTCGCCAGCTCCCGCTCGCGACCGATCAACATGTCCTGCTCCACGAGCCTCAGCCTACGAATCCCGGCTCAATGGGCGCTGTGATTGGAGGGGAGGTGCAGCCACGCCGGTCTAGAGCGACGCTGACGCGTCGACAT
>JALYGD010000331.1 GCA_030777265.1 Actinomycetota bacterium
GTGCGTCGGTCGACAAGGCAGGAATGGCCGTCCCGGCGGGCGAGGTAGACCGTGCCATGAGGGGCTGCCTCGGCAAGCTCGTCGGCGTTTGGAAGCCGGTCAGGGTAATCGTGATCGTCGTAGCCATGGCCCCACAGCACACGTCCAGGCTCCAGAGCAGCGTAGCCCCGTACGGTCTCGAGCAGCTCGGAGCCGCTGCGGGCCTGGGTGAGGTCCATTCCGGTGAGAGTGATCCCCGTCGGGGTGAGGTGAACGTGGGCGTCCACGAAGGCGGGGCCGAGCGTGCAGCCTGGGAGCTCGAGCCGGGCTGCATGTGCGGGGGCGGCTTCGAGGTCATCACCCACCCACACGACGCGAGAGCCACGCACGAGCAGGGCCCGTGCCTCCGACCGCGCGTAACCCAAGGTGACGACCCGGTCGGCCACGATGAGCGTCCCCCGGGGGCCTACCTCTCGCTCGGGAGGGGACTCGACGGGGGCGTGTCCGATGTTCACCGGCGGTCAGCGCGCGCGATCGACCACGCGGAAGCGAGGCTGGCCTCACCGCTGAGGAGCGTGGCTAGCGCCGGATGGGTATGGAGCAGTTGGAAGGCGTCCTCGGCGGCGCCGCTGACTTGCCCGCTGGCCACGACCAGTTCGACGTCAGCCCCCAGCGAGCGAGAGACGTTTGCAAGCCCGGCGACCGTCAGTGGGGACGCGGCGAACACGGCCGTTCCGCCAGGCCGGGTAGCGAGCAGTGCGCCGCCCTCGGCGTCAGGGACGTCGGCGCACGCGACGGCGAGGTCTGCGAAGCCGCCAAGCCCTTCACGAACGGCGGCGGCGGTCGCGAGAGGGTCCCCCAGGTCGGCTATCGAGGGGGTCGCCGCGCCGAGGCTCTCGACGAGGCAGGCCTCCCGCCAACTTCCCACCACCGAGACGACACCAGCCGCTCCCCCCTCCCGTGCCGCAACGGACGCGAGCGCCCCGGCGGCGCCCGCTCCCCCAAGGATGGCTACCTGATCGGCGCGGTGCAGGAGACGTCGCACGACCGACGAGACGGCAGACACCTCGAGGACGGTCAGCGCGAGCCGAGCATCGACGTCGTCGGGGACACGCGCGAGCGGGGTCCTCGCGAAGACGATGGCGTGGCCTCGGGCGGGCACGAATGGGGTCACGCCGTCCCATCCGGCGACATCGACAAGCCATAGGGGGGTGAGCCCGAGCGCGGAGGGCAGGGCGACACGGGTCCCAAGACGGAGGTTACGGGGGTGGTCGGGTCCGATCTCGCAGATCCTCCCGAGCAGCGAACCCCCAGCTCCTGTTGTGGGATCCTGGAGCTTGCTGCGCTCGGCAACCGTCTCGAGAATGCCGGCCTGCGGCCGCGAGGGGCCGCCTGGCGCCGGTTCACGCAGTCGCCGCAATACGACCGGGTCGAGTGCGAGCAGCTCGACATCGACCCGAGCTTCGCTCGGCCACAGCTGCGGGCGGTTGTCGAGACGCCACGCCGCGTGGGGCAGGACTCCCGTGGGGTCAATGGACCGGTGCACGCCGAGATCGGAGCTCTCGGTGGTCAAGGCACGCCCCCCGTCCTCGTCCGCCGTGCTGTCCCGTTCGCGGGCTGAGGCTAGCACCCGGGACTCAGGGCGCGCCCCGGAGAGCACCCGCCCGCCCGCGCCACCGGCGCGCCCCGGGTCGTGCGCTCGGACGGCCCACCGGGCTGCGAGCTGCTACCGCGGGGTGCGAGGATCAGCAGGTCGAGGCCCCGCCCGCGCGTCCACAACAAGGGAGACGAGCATGGCCTGGCAGTGGGGAGGGCCGACTGAGGCGCGCGCTCGTGCCACCGCCTGGGAACGGCTCGTGCGTCGCCTCGTCCGCCGCGAAGCCCCGCGCACCAACCTTCTAGCCCTCGCACCACACGCCCAGCCGCCCCTGAGCGCCGACGAACGCGCCGAGCAGATCGTCCACCGCTACGCGCTGCGCTGCGGCGCGGTCGGCGCCGTCACCGGTCTTTCGGGCGTCTCGAGCCTCGGCTCATCCATGCCCGCGAACGTCTCGGCGCTCGCCCTGCAGATCCGGATGATCCTCGAGATCGCGCAGGTGTACGGGCACACACCCGACACCCGCGACTTCGAGACCGATGTGCTGCTCATCCTGGCAGGTGACGCGGCGAAGGAGGTCGTAAAGCACATGGGGGTCCAAGCCTCACGAGCGCTGGCATGGCGTGCGCTCGAGCGTTCACTCGCCGCCGCCGCCCTCCGTCGGTTCGATCCCCTGCTCGCCAGGGGGCTCCGCACAGCCGCCCGACCGGGCCCCGTGACGGCGCTCGCTCCGTTTCTGCCACTCATGGGGGCGCCGATCGGGTTCGGCGTGGACTGGGCCTACGCTCGCGCGCTCGGAGCACGGGCGATGTCCCACTACCGGCCTGGGGTGGTCCAGGCCCGGCAGCCCGGTGAGCCCACAGGTGGCTGACCGTGACAGCTCGGGCAAGCGGCAGCAGCGAGTCCCGGACCTGCTCCTGCCGAAGGGGTCAGCGCGATTTGGAGCGCTCGAGCAGCCCGAAGGGCGGTAGCGCGGCACGACACTCGCATGAGTAGCGTTGTGGCATGCCGACTCGCCCAATCGCCCCCGATGTCCTTGGTCCCGAAGTCGAACACCTTCTGGGACGGGAAGCTGCGGAACTCCTGGCAGTCCTGCGACGTGCGGGCCACGACGTGTGGAGTCGTACGACCGGCGCGGGTGGCTCGACCGTAGCGGAGGTCGTCGAGCACCTCACCGAAGAGGTCGAACACGTCTCCCGCGCATGGGAGCGCCATGATCTACAGGCCGACCAGCCGCTCTTCCACGCCTTCGAGGAGCCGGAGCACAAACCCGAGCTCGTACAGTCACCCGACACTCCGATGCAAGCGCGCGACCGCTACCGCAGGGCCATGGAGCGTCTCCGTCGCCTCATGAGACGGACGCGGCAGGAGGACTGGGCATGGCCTTCCATGACCCCCCGCGGCGGCGCCGAGACCCTCGCTGAGGCCGCTCGCCGTTGGCTCGGGCACCACTACGTGCATCGGCAGGACGTCCTCGCGGCCCTTGGACAACCACTGGACCGTCACGACAGCACGGTCCGCCTCGTCGTGGAGTTCGTCCTCGACGCGCTCGCCAAGGCAGGCGGCGAAGTTGTTCCCCGCCCGATGACCTTCGAGCTCGTCACTGCGACACCCGGCGCGGGAACCTGGACGCTGCACTTCGACGAGCCCGACGCGATCCGCCGCGACGACCTCGAAGTGTGGCAGGCGTTACTCGGTTGGCGACCGGACGCCCCGCCGGACCATCGCGTCGAACGCGGCTCAACCGAAGCTGCGCGCGGGACCATCCGAGGTGACGGGGAGCTGGTGTGGCGGGCCGCCTTCCGACGCGGTGGCAGCTGGGAGGATCTCGAAGCCCACGGCGACGATGAGGCGCTGAGGGTGTGGGAGCGGCT
>JALYGD010000332.1 GCA_030777265.1 Actinomycetota bacterium
GGGCCGTCCTCTGACGGCCCACAACAGCCCAAGTCCTGGACGGCCGAGACCAAAGGGACCCCCCATGACATCCTGACTGCTCGGCTGCCCTCCTCGTCGGCAGGTGAACGATCCGGGCCATCTCGTACGATTTGAGGAGAAGAAGCTCTTCGGGGAGCTGGTTGCGAGGAGTTGGGGGAATGGCGGAGTGACGCGCCGTGTACGGATGCTCATCGTCGGCGTTGCCGCGCTTGCGGCGATGGTGACGCTGTCGGAGTTTGTCCTTCCCGATCTGCGTCTCACCTACGTGAACCCGGAGCTGCGTGTGGCACTCGAGACCGCGCAGACTCTCATCGCACTGCTCGTCACCCACCTCATCTACGGCCGGTTCCGCCGGACCCGGCTCCTGAGCGACCTCATGCTTGCGTATGGGATGGGCCTGGTCGCGGCCGCCAATCTGTTCTTCGTGATCGCGCCCGTAGCGCGCTCCGCCGACGCCGTCCTGGTCTACGAGACGTGGGCACCGCTCGTCACGCGGGTGGTCGGGGCGGTGTCGATCGCTTCCGCATCCTGGGGCCTGGACCGGCCATGCAACAGCTCCAGGCCCGGAATCCGCCTCCTGACCGGGCACGCGGTGACGCTGCTCGTCATCTCCGCCACGGTTCGTGCGCTGGCCGATCGCCTGCCAGCCGGTGTGGAGGCGGCGCTCTCCTCGCCTGAAGGAGGCCCAGTCATCATCGGGCACCCCGTGCTGCTCGGAGCCCAGGTGGTGCTCATGGCCCTGCATTGGGTGGCGGCTGCTGGATTCGCGCGGCGTACCTCCGAAGGCGACGCCCTCACTACCGCCTTCGCCGTCGGCTTCATCCTGGGCGGGTTCGCACGCCTGAACTTCTTTCTCCACCCTTCGGTGTACACGACTGTCGTGCAAACCGGGGACCTCCTGCGGCTCGCCTGCTATGTGGCGTTGCTCGTCGGCGCCGAGCGCGAGATCCACTCCTATTGGACCGGTCTGGCCCACGCCGCCGTCACCGAGGAGCGGCGACGGACGGCCCGCGAACTGCACGACGGGTTGGTGCAGGAGCTGTCCTTCATACGTTCCCGCACGGCGAGCTTCGCCGGCGGTCGTCCCGATGCTCTGGCCCTCCAGCAGGTCGCCGGTGCAGCCGAACGGGCCCTGGCGGAGTCCCGGCTGGCGGTCCGGGCCCTGAGCAGTGAGCAGAGCGAGGAGCCCATCACAGCGCTGCGCCGCGCCGCCGAGGAGGTTGCGGTCCGTGCTGGTGTGCACGTCGAGGTCGTGGCTCCTGACCGAGTCCAGCTGCCTCATCCGGTCACCGAAGCGCTCGGCCGGATCGTACGGGAGGCGTGCTCCAACGCCATCCGCCACGGCAACGCCAGCACCATCGTCGTTCGCCTCGAGCCCGGCACAGATTCCCGGGTGCATCTGACCGTCACCGATGACGGGACCGGCTTCGATCCCGACCTTGGCAGGAGGAGCACCGGCTTTGGTCTGACGAGCATGCGGGAGCGAGCTCGAGCCCTTGACGGAGAATTCCGAGTTTCGTCGTCACCGGGGAAGGGAACGAGCATTGAAGTCGTGGTGCGACAGAGGTAGTGGCTGGACCGGCGGGACCGAGGAAAGCTACTTCACCGCCGCGGCAGCAAGACGTCTCGCCACCGATCATGACAGTACTCCGGCAGCCGTGACCGCGGTCACAACAGCGAAGAGTCCTCACTTCGCAAGTACGCAGCGATCGAGCAGGGCCAGCACCTCGGTGATGGCGTCCGCACCGCTCATCTGCAGCTCTTGCTTCACGTCATTGACGGTCAGCTGCACCGGTGTCTCCCAGTTCCACGGAAGCTCGATGACAACAGGAGCGGAGTAGTCGGGGAGGGGGAGCGTGGTGAGTACTGCGTCGAAGTGGACGGAGGGCACTTCTTCGCCCGCCCCGACGTCGGGCACAACGACGTCGTAGCGGTCTCTTTCCTCCAAAAGCCGGGCAAGGACCGTTGCCCCGACGTAGGGGCTGGCGACGACGAGTACGACGGGACGAGACACAGATGCAGTAAAGCGAGCGTAGCGTGTGGCCACCTCGGCAAGATGCCGGATTCTCCCGTCGTACCCTGGAGGTGGCGACCTCGTGGCAGCCTCGGTCCTGCTCGTCGACGACCACGTCGTGATCGCGCGGGCGATGGCCGATTCGCTCGCCGCCGTCGGCTACTCCCCGGTGGAGTACGTGCCCATCGACTCGCTCGACGTCGAGAGCGTGCTGGCAATCGGGCGCGGCCTACAACCGGATGTCGCCCTCGTGGACCTGAACCTCGGTGCTGGTCGGTCGGGGGTCCCCTTGATCGGCCCCCTCGTTGGACTCGGGATCAAGGTGATCGCCTTCACCGCCAGCGACGATCCTCTTGATTTGGCCCGATGCCTCGAGGCTGGCGCCATCGCCTTCTTGCACAAAGCCACCGCCTTCGACGTCCTTCTATCCACGCTCCAGCGAGTGGTCGGTGGGGATGAGCTGATCTCGGCGACCGAGCGTCAGGAGCTTCTGGCCGTGCTGAGGGCGTCGCGGGCCGCCGGCGACGAACGCCTGGCGAAATTGGCCACGCTCACACCACGGGAGCAGGACGTGCTCAAGGCGCTGATGGCCGGAAGGACAGCGGGCCAGATCGCCGAGCAGAGCTACGTCTCCATCAAGACGGTTCGCACCCACATCGAGGCGATCCACCGCAAGCTCGGCGTGCGTTCGCAGTTGGCCGCCGTCGCCTTCGCCACAGAGATGGGCTGGCGGCCCGACGACGAGCGGGCCAGGTAGGCCCTCTCGGGAATCTTGCTGAGATTCCCCCGTATCCGCAATTTTGCCGAAGCCGCGACTTCTTGCGCCGCCATATGTTGCCCCTGCCGGACCGAACACCGGTGGCGGTGCTGAGAACCGAGGGGCTGTACCTGGTCGCCTGGCCCCCGGGGAGCGAGTGGCGAAACCGGCGTCTCGAGCGTAGGGGTGGCGAACGCCCCAAGGAAGAGGAGAGCGATGAACAGCAACAGCGGGAGCCGGAAGCTGCGCGCCCTGGGGGTGATCACGGCACTGAGCACGTTGGTCTTCTCCGAGATCGCCGTGGCCGACAACATCAACGACACGATCGCTGACAACTCCAGCGGGATCACCCTGGTTGCCGGCGAGGCCACACCAACCAACAACAGCGCTCAGGTGAAAGTCGTCAGTTCGCAAGGGAACGACGGCGACGACGGCTGCAACATCGACCCCCCGAACGAAAGCCTGAAGATCACCTTCAAGCTGCCGAGCGGGGTCACCGCCTCGCCTGCCTCGCTGACCTTCACTGCGTGTGACACGTTCTTGACGGTGGCGTTCTCCGCGTCGGCGGCGGCCGTGAGCGGCACGGTGACCGCCGACATCACCGGCAACACAACCGGCAAAGGCACCTACAACAACAACGTCAAGATCCCGATCACGATCACGCAGCCGACTACGGGCGGCGGTGGCGGTGACACCGGAGGCGGTGACACCGGAGGCGGTGACACCGGAGGCGAGGAACCCACCGACACCGAGGCGCCGACCGGCGCCTCCATCTCGATCAATGGTGGTGCGGCGTGGACCAACGACGCCGAGGGCAACGTGACCGCCGACCTGTCGGCCAGCGACAACGTCGGCGTCACCTCCTACCGCTTGGCCGAGAGCAGCACCGGCCTTGACGCCGCCTCTGACGTGACGGTCACACCGGCCGCCGCGTCGCTGAGCCTGAGCAACGTCGCCTTCACCCTGACCGGTGCCGAAGCAGCGGCCAAGGAGGTGTGGCTGCGGGTGTGCGACGCCGCTGGCAAGTGCGCCGAAGCCAGCGACACCATCGGCTGGGACCACACCGCCCCCACGGTCGCCTACACCAGCGCCTCGCCCGGAGCCAACGGCGCCGGTTGGCACAACGTCGACGTCACCGCCTCCTTCACCGCCACCGACAACCTCTCCGGGTTCACCGCAGGCGGCGACCTCCAGACCACCGGCACGGCCACCACTTCCGGCGAGGGCACGGCAGTCACGGTGGGCAGCCCCGCCTTCACCGACGTCGCCGGCAACACCGCCGCCGCCGGGGCCAAGGCCAGCCCGGCGTTCAAGATCGACAAGACCGCCCCCACCAACATCGCCTTCGTCGACGGGCCAGCCGAGGGCCAGAGCTACTACTTCGGCTTCGTCCCCGCCGCCCCCACCTGCACCGCCGAGGACGCCCTCTCGGGTATGGCCTCCTGCCTGGTCTCGGGCTACGCCGCCACCGTGGGCAGCCAGACCCTCACGGCCAAGGCGACCGACGTCGCCGACAACTTCAGCACCGCCGAGCGCAAGTACACGGTGCTGGCGTGGACCATCAAGGGCTTCTACGCCCCCGTCGACATGGGTGGGGTGACCAACACCGTCAAGGGGGGCAGCACCGTGCCCCTCAAGTTCGAGGTCTTCGCCGGCGATACCGAGCTGACCGACACCAGCATCGTCAAACCGATCGTGAGCAAGGTGTCGTGCACCGGTGGGGCCACTGCTGACGTCGAGGAGCTCGCCCCCACTGGCGGCACCAGCCTGCGCTACGACACCACTGGGGGCCAGTTCATCTTCAACTGGCAGACCCCCAAGCAGCCCAACACCTGCTGGTCGGTGACGGTCAACACCGCCGACGGCTCGTCGATCAAGCCGCCGGCCATCTTTCAACTGAAGTAACCGGCCCGGCAAGGCGACCAGGAGCGGGAGGGGGCGCAATCTGCCCCCTCCCGCTTCCCGCGCGCTGACCGCGGGTGCCGTGACCCACGTGTCCCGCAGGTCAGGCCGCTCTCGAGCTAGATCTCGTAGTTCTGTTCCGGCGCCTCAGCTCACCTGGGCCTCCACGGCGAGACGGGCAATGGCCTGCGCAAACGTTGTCCATCGTTGACCACTGGCGACGCTCTGTTCCGTCGTCTGACGGAACAGAGACGGAACATGGAACCTCTACGAGGGCGGCGGCTTCTTCGCCGGGCGGCGCGATCGCAGACCTCGTTGCACTCCTTCCAACACGCCGGGCCTCGCGTGGCGCTGTGCGCCTCCCATGCGTCAGCGAGGTCGCAGAACAACCCGTGAACGCTTCGAAGCACTTGAGCGCTCGACTTGTGAGAGCCCAGGCAAGGGACAACGCGATCCCAGGCGACGACGGAGTAGATGGTGTCCTGCGACGGGTGCTACCGCACCCGTGAGCACCCGCCTGGCCCACCCCGGCGGCCGGTCCGGCCACATCGACGCCGCTCAATGGGATCAGACGGAGTCGTGAGCCGCTTCGTCCCGAGCTGCTGACCGGCGAGCACCCTTACTCCACGTTGCTCTCGTGACTGAGCTGCCCGGCTCGGCGCCTCTTTCGGACCAGGCGAACGAGCCCGGCGGCGGACACCGCGGCCCACACCGATTCCAATAGAAGGAAGCCGAGGTCCACGTCGAGGGCGGCGACCACGGCGAGGATCAGGCCACCGAGCAGGTTGAGG
>JALYGD010000333.1 GCA_030777265.1 Actinomycetota bacterium
GGGCGACCGAGCGAAGGACGTTCGACAGGACGAGGGGGAGCTCGCTCTCGCCGACCTATTGCGTCGCCTCGCCGACTCGGGCGCCGAGAGGAACTGAGTCAACCTCCGCGGCGCCGGACGGAGGTGCAGGCCAGCGGCCTGAGACCCGCTCAGCGAACCGCCCAGGTCGGACTCTCGATCCGCAGGGCAAGGAGAGGTCGACGATGCGTCGGCCGGCCGCTGCGTCCCCCGGAGGAACGAAGGCCCGTCGATTTCAATGAACAACACGAATGGCGAGAGCTCACGGCACGGGCGAGGAGTGTCTTGCCGCACCCACGGGACCCGTGGAGCAGGACGCCTCCTCCGGCTCGCCGCCCGTAGCGCTCCTAGAGGTCCGGCCGGTGGAGGGGCAGGACCACCATGCGTTCAACGCTGCTGGGAAAGAACTGCGGTTCGCCGCCTTCACGCCTACCTGAGGCCGATCTCACCGGAGGGGGCCGGCCTTCGCCCGCTGTGGCCATGCACCAAGGCTCCGTCCACCGCCGCAGCCGCTCGCCGGACAGCGTCCATGTCGTGGGTCTCGACGATCTCCCTCTCGGCCGCGGCCACCACCATCAGCGCCTGGTCCCGCACCGCCCGGCAGTCCTCGTGCCTGGTCGCGCATCGGCCCACGTCTCGCAACAGGTGGAGCAGCTCCACGGCGACCACGGGGTCACGGGCGCCATAGACACGGATCTGGCGGCAGGCGAGGTCGAGATAGTCCTTCAGCCCGCGTGTCGGCACGACGACCCGGGTGACGCCGTCACCGTCGCTTTGGATGAGCGGAGACAGATCCCTGCCCACCAGCACGCACAGGATCGAGGTGAGGTGGCCAAGGGCATGCACCGCCGTGGTGGGGTCGTTGACGCCGGGCGAGAGAGCCTTCACCGCTACGTCCACCAGCTGCCGCAGCCCGTAGGCGATGTCCTGCTGCATGGTCCGTTCGAAGCTGATCGTTACGGCGTCGTGCACGCCCTTGGCCAGAGATTCGGCCTCCGGGAGACCGTCACCCTCTCGTCCTCGCCAGGCCAGGACCAACGGGGATCCCTCCACCACCCGCTCGCCCACTTTCGGCGCCAGGGCCAGCACTACGTCGTGGCGAAGCGCGAGTCGCTCCAATGATTTCGTCGCGACCGCGGTCACGAACCCGGAACGGCGGGCAGGAACGGGCACGGCGTCGGCGGGTGGTGCGGACACGGGTGGTTCCCCGCCGGGCCGGCGGGGCTCGGGGTGTTGGGCGTCGATCACCGATCGGGTGTCCTTCTCGACCTGTCTGATCAAGGTGTCGATGCGAAGAGACTGGGCGATGTGATCGATGAAGGTGACGAAGGCGACAATCGTGGCGAGCAGGAAGAGGAAGGCGACCGTCACGGCGAGGCGAGGCACGTCCTCGTTGGGACTCGGTCCCGAACGAACGGCCCGCAACACCACGAGGGCGTAGACGAATGTGGCCAGAAACACGCCCAGCACCACCTGGTTCCTTCCTTCGCGGAGGAAGGTGCGGAGCAGCCGCGGCGAGAACTGCTGAGACGCCAGCTGGAGGGTGAGGACCGTCAGGGAAAAGACGAGGGTGTTGATCGTGATGACCGAGGTGGCGATGACGCGGAGGATCCCGCCCGCGCCTTCTGCGCTGCCAGAGAAGGTCAACGATTCGAGGAGCGAGCTCTCTGAGGGCCTGACCCCGGTAAGCACGACGCCGAGGACGACCGCAACGACCACGGCGACGGTGGGACCGAACCACAGCGATCCTCGCAGGTACTCGACCACCGCACCGAGCTTGACGAAGAGCCGCACGTGCTACGCCACTCGCCTGGATCGCCTCTCGGGCGCTCGCCAGGGGCCCTGGGGGAGGTCCTTGGTCATCCCCCCGTTCTACCTTCCCCGTCCTGCCGCTGCCCGGTGATGGTACAGCCTCAATGGTTCCCCGACCGCTTCGCCGTCGAGTGCCAGCGCCGGCTGCATCAATAAACGATCACACGGCGAGCAGAACGACGGCGTAGGCGCTGGCGCCGGCCAGGAAGGGCCCGAACCGGCTTTGCCGCTCGGTCGGAAGCTCCTCCTTCAGCACGTTGAGGATGACCCCTCCGCCAAGGAAGGCCAGCGGTACGGTGATGGCCGCCGCGGACAACTCCACCACCAGACCCACCGCCCAACCGGCGATCAGAGCCAGAGAGACGATCCACCGGCCCACCTCTGCGTAGGACTGCTTGTGGTGTTCCCGAAGCGAGAAGTCGGTGACCAGGAAATGGACCGCCATGGCGAAGGTGAAGGTGGTCAGGGCTAGCAGGCCATTCTCCTCTCGCTCCAACAGCAGGTAGCCGATGAGGCCGTTATAGAGCGCGAAGGACCCGATGCTCACCCAGAAGGCCGCCAACCCGGTGCTGTCGTCGCCGGAGTCCTCCCGTCGCCGCCACCGGGAAGTCAGTGCCAGTCGCTCGAGCCCGTAAAAGGCAGCCAACCCGGTGAGGGCGATGAGCCACACATCGCGCTCCAAGAATGGCAGCCACTCGCTGTCGTTGAGAGCGACCTGGCCCTCTTGAAGCTCGGGCAGGAGGTGGACGAAGACGTAGGCGACCGAGATCCCTCCCGCAAGCGACAGCCAGCGGCTGCGAGGGATGCCCTCGAGGAAGCGGAGTTTGCCCGCCGTCAAGTGCACAAGTGTCAGTGCCAAGGCTGCGGCGACCGTGGCGAAGTCCAGGGACTGCACCGCCTGATCCTCCCCGACACCCACCAACGGCAACCGGTTCCTCCGCACGCCTGAACGGACTACGTCGCCCGACATCGAGTCTTGGTGTGAGAGCTTTTCCGACCCACCGGCCGGTGCCATCGCTGTGCGCCAGCGGCGGGAGCATGCCCGTTGACTCCTTGATCTCGGCCGGTGCTCCCGGCTGGAGTCCTTCGCCCAGCAGCGAACCGAGCTGGTGGGCGTTGCGGACGCCATAGTCCTGGTAGCAGTTGTTCATGAGCACGTGGGCCTCACCGACCTCGACGGCGAGATCCTTGAGCGGGTTCACCCAAGCCCGCAGCTCGTCCTCGTCGTAGAGGTACCTGAAACGCTCCGCCGCGGTGATTCCCTTCCGCTGCCAGTTGTCAGCGTTGCGGCCGTGGAACCGCACGAGCGCGAGCTCTGCCGTCGTGGCTGCGACGATGGGAGGGACCGACGTCTTGAAGCCTTGCGGCTCATCGACGCAGACATAGGTCAGCGCGTACTTCTCCAGCAACTCGAGGGTTCGGTCGCGGTCGCCTTCGGAGAGCCACGACCCGTGACGGAACTCGACGGCGATCCTGTAGTCGGGGAGCCGGTCTCGCAATGCCTCGAGGTGCTCGCGGTTGGCCCGCTTCGCCGTGAACCACGGCGGCCACTGGAAGACCACAGCGCCGAGCCTGCCGGCATCGTGCAGGGGTCGCAGCGCGCGATCGAACCGCGTCCAGGCCTCGTCGACCAGCTCTCCGGGCAGGTGCCCCACGTAGACGCTCGTCTTGTCCTGGTGCTCGACCGGGATCTCCCTGCGCAGGTCCTCCCATAGCGTCCCCGGGCGAACGGGGTGACCGGTGAACAGTCCGTAGGACTTGATCTCCATGCGGAAGCCGAGCGGCGTCCGCTCCACCCACAGTCGGGCGACGTCGGGCGAGGGTGGGGCGTAGAACGTGCTGTCGACCTCGACCACCGGAAAGATCGACGCGTAGTG
>JALYGD010000334.1 GCA_030777265.1 Actinomycetota bacterium
TCGCCACGACGCCCCGCAGGCTCGCCAGCCGTACATCCGGTCGTCGTCGACCCCTTTCATGGGGGCATGCTTCTCTCCGAGGCCGAAGTCGACGAGCGGGTGCGGGCAGCGACGGGTGGGGAGGGCCACTTCTCCCCGTCGATGCTGAGCCCAGCGCCCACCCCCCTCGTCCTGCGTCGTCTCCTCAATAATCTCACGAGGGACTTTCTCGCCGAGGGAGACGTCGAGGACGCGCTCTGGACAGTCGAGCTGAAGCGGCTGTTGCCGGGCAGTTCTCCCCAAGACGTTCGAGTCGCCGGAGAGCTGCTGTTCCAACTCGGCCGTTACCGGGACGCCGCCGAAACACTCGAGGACTACGTCGTCCGGACCGGGTCCGAAGACGGGGGCATCGAGGCCATCGCGCGCCTGGCCCTGCAGTCCCGCGCAAAGATGAACTGACTCTCGCATCTGGTACCTGTCCGTTCGTACAGAGGGGCCGGGTGCGGCCCGGCCTGACGACCAGGGATTCTCGCCGCTGGTCGAGCAGCCAGCCCCGGGCATGGCCCGCGAGCCGGGCAACGCGCGACCTCGCACGGTGTAGCCCGTCGGGCCCGGTCGGAGGCTGCTGACCGTGAGAAGCGGCGAAGGAATGCTCGGGCTTGGATCGGTGCCCTCCGCGGCCGCCTCGGCTCACTCGGATGCTGGCTCACCTCGCACCCCAACGCATTCCCCCGTCGGCGGCGCCGTTGCGAGAACGGGCCGGAGCCGTTGCAGGCCCGACTCCTTCCCGTGGCCGCGGCTCGGCTCAGAGCAGCTGCTGATGGCCGCCCACGCTCGAGGACGAGAGAGGATGAGAGAGGAGCTCGTATGACCCAGGCTGTCGTCAACAAGGCTCGTAAGGTCGTTCCGCTCCCCACACTGACCTTCCGCAACGGTCCCCTCGCCGGTGCGGTCGTCCAGCTCGACCGGGAGGAGGGCACGGTCGGCCGCCGCGAGGACAACACCTATGTTCTCACCGACCCGCGGGTCTCTCGGGTCCACGCTTCCCTCCGTAGGGAGGCAGGCGCCATCATCGTCACCGACCTGGGCTCGAGCGCCGGAACGAAGGTGAACGGGGAGGAGATCGCCGGACCATGCGTGGTACGCCATGGCGACCGCATCGCGTTCGGCCCCATCGAAGCGACCCTGAGTGACCCGGCGATGGCCGCACAGCCCGAGGAGACCACGCTGGTACTCGAGGTGCCGAAGACCGAGACAGGCCCCCACCTCTCGCCGCGACAGCAGCAGGTGCTCGAGCTCATGGCGCAGGGACTGACGAACAGCGAGATCGGTGAGCGTCTCGGGGTGACGGAGCGGACGGTCAAGGCGTATGCGCAGGAGCTTTACGACAAGCTCGGGGTGAGGAACCGTGCCGGGGCGGTCGCCGACGCGGCGAAGTGGGGCTTGCTCGACGTTTGAGGTGACTGCGCGAGAAACAGACGTGGTTGCTGCCACGGGGCGTTGCCCGGCCCTGTAACGTTGCGTCACAGGAAACGCCGAAGTCCTGGCGCACGGTAAAATTTGTGTGGGAACGGACGAGCGCGCTCCGGAAATCCATACCCTGGGACGCTCGAGAGGTTCTCGTACCGCGTACCAGAAGGTGAGGTCACATTGGCCACGCATACTTCCCAGCATTCTCGGTCGGCTCGCGACGGCAGGGTCGCGTCCGCTGTGCTCGCGCCAGAGGCGAGCCTCGTCGGTCAACTCGACCCGATCATGCTGTCAAAGGCTTATGCCCAGCTCGCCGGAGGGCTTCTCCGCCGTCCTGAGGCATTGATGAGCGCGCTCTTCCGCGGCGCCTACGGTCTTGCAGCGATCGCAAATGCCGGGCTGCGCCGCGCATCCGGTCAGCCCTCTCGCGCCCCGCTCGCCCTACCGAGCGGAGATCGCCGCTTCAAGGATCCCGCCTGGGAGAAGAGCCCTCCCTTCTTCGCGCTCCAGCAGCTCTATCTGCTGTGGGGAGAGCTGCTCACCGGGCTCGTGGAGGCCGCGGACATCGAGGAGCGCCCGAAGGCGAAAGCGAAGTTCGGGGTGCAGACGCTTCTAGACGCGCTCGCGCCCACAAACTTCCTCTGGGGAAATCCGGCTGCGCTGAAGAAGGCCCTGGACACCGGGGGGGCAAGCCTCGTACGGGGGATCGGAAACTTTCTGCACGACATGCTCGAGAACGACGGTCGACCGCGACAGGTTGACATAACCCCGTTCGAGGTCGGGAAAAACCTTGCCGCGACCCCGGGCAAGGTCGTGTACCGAAACGATCTCATGGAGCTCATCCAGTACGCTCCACAGACCTCGCAGGTGTATGAGGTCCCGCTGCTGTGCAGCCCGCCATACATCAACAAGTACTACATCATGGATCTCGCGCCGAACCGCAGTTTCATCGAATGGGCGGTGCGGCAGGGACACACGGTCTTTGCGATCAGCTACCGCAACCCCGACGCCTCCATGCGGAACGTGCAGCTCGACGATTACCTCGTCCACGGTCCCCGCACCGCGATCGATGTGATCAGCGACATCACCGGGCAGGAGAAAGTCAACGTAGTCGGGCTCTGCCTAGGCGGGACGCTGACCGCGATCCTCGTCGCGTACCTCGAAGCGATCGACGAGGACAAGGTGAACTCGCTGACGTTGTTGAACACCCTGCTCAATTTCAGCGAGCCTGGTCCGCTCAGCATATTCACGGACCCCGAGACGGTCGAAGCGGTCGCGAGGCGCATGCGGAGGCGTGGTTACCTCGAGGGCCCCGAAATGCGCGGCACGTTCGACTTCCTGCGCGCGAACGAGCTCATATGGAACTACGTCGTCAGCAACTGGCTCATGGGAGAGGATCCGCCCGCCTTCGACATCCTCGCCTGGAACGCCGACAGCACCCGACTCCCCGAGGACATGCACGCCTTCTACCTGCGCTCCTGCTACGTGCGGAATGAGCTCGCCGAGGGCGAGATGATGATCAAAGGGGTGCCCGTCGATCTTGGTGGCAGCGACCAGGACGTGTTCATCGTCGCGGCGGAGAAGGACCACATCGTCCCATGGCGGTCGTCGTACGCATCCACGAGCCTGCTCGACGGCGAGGTCGAATTCGTCCTCACGAACGCGGGGCACGTCGCCGGAATCGTGAACCCCCCGAGTCAGAAGGCCTACTACTGGTCGGAGGGCGAGGCGACCGGCGACGCGGACAACTGGCGGACGACGGCCACCAAGCGGGACGGGTCGTGGTGGAACCACTGGAGCGAGTGGATAGGAGCGCGGGCAGGGGCGCTGCGGGAGCCGCCGCCCACGGGCAACGCCCAGTTCCCGCCGATCACCGACGCCCCCGGCGATTACGTGCACGGTAAGTAGGCCGCGGAACGGGCTCGAAGCAACGGAGGTCGCCGACTCGGGTGTCCTCTTCGTTCAGGTCCGGCCGGTGTGTCACGTGAGCGGCGCTCCGCAGGAGCGACGCGAGAGGAGCGTCTCAGGTCTCCTAAGACGACGACGGAGATGATCCTGTCAACGACTCGAAGCCTTACGTGAGGTGAGCCGACGAATCGTCATGGCTCTCATCCCGTGTAGGCGGGGGGGCGCGGCCCCGACAAGTCGGTGCGACCGTAGCGACCGATGAGCTGGCCTTTGCCCAGGATCGTAGCTCCTTGCAGCACCGTCACGAGCTCTTGAGCGGTGAAGCGGTGCTGGAGCGCAAGCGGGACTCCCACCGCCAACAGTGTGAAGATGTAGTTGTGGGCTTCGTGGCCGTGCGGCGGGCATGGACCGCCGTAGGCGGCCTGGCCAAAATCATTGAGGCCGACCGTCGTCCCCTCAGGCAGCGAGTCCTCCTCTGTGCCCGCCGAGTTGGGGTCGAGGCCGCTCACAAGCCAGTGCACGAATGTTTCATCGGCCGGCTCGGGGTCCTCGCAAACGAGCACGAGCTCGGCCGAGCCTTCCGGTACTCCCTCCCACTGCAGCGGAGGCGACGCGTTCGTGCCGTCGCAGGTGTAGCGCTGTGCCATGAGCTCTCCGTCCCCGAAGGCGCTGGAGGTGAGCCGCATCGCCAGGGGTGCATCTGCCGCGACTTCAAAGTCAACCACGCTCGCCATGTCGTACCCTTCCCCTCTTCGCTCAAGCAGCGCAGCCGTAGCGACCCTAGTGGTCACTCAAGCGGCGCAGCCGTAGCGACCCTAATGATCACTCAAGCAGCTCAGCGGTGGCGACCCTCATTGTCGCTCGAGCAGCGAAGCGATCGAGCCCAAACTCCTGGAGGCTGCCAACCCTCCCACATCGGCCCCCTGGCGCGGACCCGACTGTCCAGCCGGAGGTCGGGATCGACGGGAGGGACGTCGCCACATCGGACGGCTGTCGGGGTTGCGGGCGGTGACGGGGTCCCGCAGGGTGCCGGGACCGGACCGCAGGCCCGGCGGGAGGGAAGCTATCGTGGTCGCCGGACGGCCATAGTGGCTCCGGTCCCCACCGTCGCACGTCAAGATCGGGCCGCAGGAGAAGAGATGGCAAACCTCGTCGTAACCGGCCCCCCGATCCTCGGCTTCAAATGGGACCAGCTCAGTCGGGAGGAGGAAACGGGGTTCGCCCGCGACTTCTACCCGGAAAGCCGACACCAGGAGGCACGGGGCTATTTCCACGGCGGCCTGGCCGCAGCCGCCCTGCTCGATGCCGCTCGCATCCTCTTCGGGCCGCCAGCCAACCCGACCTCTGTCTCGGTGGAGCTGCGCCGGCTCGTGCCGCTCGGTCACGACCTGCGCATGAGTGTGACGCAGACCGGGGAAACAGCCTTTCGCGGCACGCTGCTGCACCTGCACCATCCGGGATGGAAAGCCGATCCCGTCGACATCCCTGTCGTCGGCGAGACACGCTTCGCCGGACCCGAACCCGCCCCCGATATCGCCGACATCCGAGAGCTCGCGCTCGTGCCGGTCCCCGTGCCTCAGGAGCACGAGCTCTTCGCCGGCTGCTTCGTCTGCGGACAGGACAACACGAGCGGCCTGCAGCTCTTGCCGGGCTGGCACGCCGACGGTCGGGTCGTGGTGAGTTTTCACGCCGACGAGCGTTACACCGAAGCTGACCGCAAGGGCGAGCTCTCCCCCCTGGCGGTCTGCGCACTCCTCTCCTGCCCGACGCTGTGGGCGAACAAGCACGTGCTCGACGAAACCGACCAGGCAGGAGCACTGCTCACCGACTACGCGGTGCGATTCCACGCTGGCGTGCAGGTCGGAACCAACCTGCGAACCATCGGAATCGCCGGGGAGCCGGATGCCGAGAACCTTCGCGGCGTGTCAGCGCTCGTCGACAACAGGGGGGAGCTGTTCGCAACCGCCTCAGCTACCTGGCGAATCGTCGACGAGATGCCCGCCCGCGAACCGGGCGGGGCCGCTCCCCCGAGCGAGGAGATGCCACTGAAGGGTGGTCGCCCCGAGGCCCGCAGTCCCGGCGACTGGGGCCAGCCCCTGCCGGGTCGACGCGAGGACGCCGGTCCCCGGTCGGAGCGCCCTGATGGAAGCGGGAGCTGACCTGAGGCGCGGGTCGCTTGCGCCTCCTACGTCTGAGCTAGCGACCGTAGCGGCGTCTACGTCCCTGGAACTCACGCAGCGCCCGCAGAAAGTCGATGCGGCGGAACTCGGGCCAGTAAGGATCACAGAAGTAGAACTCGCTGTGCGCGCTCTGCCACAGCAGGAAACCCGACAGGC
>JALYGD010000335.1 GCA_030777265.1 Actinomycetota bacterium
AGCAAATCCGCCCGCGGCGGGACGCTGGACTCTGCCGGGAGGCAAGGTTCGGCGCGGGGAACGGCTCGCTGACGCGGTCAAGCGGGAGTTCCGCGAGGAAACCGGTCTGGAGGTGAGGGTCAGCGACCTTGTCGGCGTAGCTGAAGCGTTCGACGACAGCGTTCACTACGTCATTCTCGACTTCCATGTCAACGTCGTCGGTGGAGAACTCCTCGCTGGTGACGACGCGGCCGACACCGCCTGGATGGGCCGGGCCGACCTTGCCGGGGCCGGCAGCACCCGCGGACTGCTCCAGTTCCTCGACGAGCACGGCGTCGTTGTCGCGCCCTGACACCTCAACGTGCGCGCACCGCCCGTATACTCCCACGCCTCAGGCGCCGGCCGGGCTGGCTGCCCTCACGAGCTCAGCGGTGGGACTTGACAGGTCCCCCGGCAATCCTCGACCGAAAGGCGCGCGTGCCATACGTCGAACTGTTGTCGGCCATCGTCTTCGACCATGGCTCGTGGGACGAGGCCGCGGGGACCGTCGATCCGGCTATCGTCCTCCGCGGGGAACTACCGGCCTCCGCTGAGCCCTTCGTGGTGGACCGTGTCTACCAGGGGCCGCAGGGCCGCTACGACGAGTCTTTCGTGATCGTGGGGCCCGAGGGCGACGTCGTCTACCAGCACCCTTGGGGGCGGGTGACGCTGCGTGGCGAGATGTTCGAAGACCGCTTCCGTGACGTGGTGCCTGCCGACATTACGTTCTCGAGCGCGGAGGAGCACAGCCTCGTCCTTCTCTGCGACGATTATGAGGTGGGGCGCGTCCCCGTGTTCATTGAAGCCCCAGGGTCGGCGATCGCCGCCGGGGTGCTGAGCGACGCCCTCGACGCGACTCTCAAAAAGAGCGCGATCATCTGGCTCACGATCCCCCAGCCGCGCGGCCAGCCGATCACCAAGCCAGCCTGGTTCGTCTATCAGGGTGGCAAGGTCTACGTGCTTACCGGGCCCGCCGAGCAGGAGCTCACGAACATCGCTCTGGCGGACGAGGTCACCCTCACCGCCCGTAGCAAGGAGGTGCGTTCTCGTATCGGCAGCGTCCCGGCCACGGTACGAATTGTGAGCAACGACAGTGACGAGTTCGACCGCGTCATCCAGGTCGGGCTCGGCACCCGGCTGAACCTGGCTGACGGGGATGCAGCCCTCGACCGCTGGAAGCAGACCTGTACCCTCGTGGAGCTCTCCCCCCAGGCTTGATCGCTCAATCCGGGCAGTGGTGGAGAGCTCTCATCGGACAGGTCGTGAGCCCAAGTCCGTGGGCCAGTGCCGCCCGGCAGGCCTCGACGTCTACTGGTCGCTCAGGCAGCGAGGGGATGGTGACCCAGCCTGGTCATGCATCCCGCGGCCGTTCGGCCCGCTCGCGTATCCAGGGCGGAAGCCAACGACGATGGATGGCTATCAGGAGCAGCGCCGTCACGGCCGCGACGGCCAGCGCCACGCTAGCGAACACCAGCAGCGGCGGGTTGGTCGGCACTGCCGACAGCGCGAAGACCTCTCGAAGCTTCCCGATAGGCGCTCGCCACACGACGCTCGACCCACTGACCTCGTCGGCGTCATGCTCACGAGGAGGCGCCGGGAGTGTCACGCGTAGCTCGTAGCGAACGAGGTCCTGACCCCGGGTGGCGAGCAGCCGCTCGAGATCGTCAGCGTCGAAGGCGACGCCCGCTCCCCGAGCGCCCGGGGCAGTGGGTAACAGCAGTCCGATGCGTCCCTCGAACGCGACGGCTCCATCATCTTTCGGCACGAGGCGAAGGTCGTCGTAGAGACGCGCGTCGTCCTCGGCGAGGGCATCGTCGAGCGTGTCCAGGAGAGTCTCGAACTCGCCAGGGTCGTCGAAGGAGGACTCGAGGCGCACCTCGAGTCCTCGATCGCCGCGGTCGACCTTCTCGATCCTCCAATCGGGAGCAGCGGCGCGAACCTCGTCGAGACCAGCTAGCAGGTCGACGCCGGCTTCGTCGAGCACCTCGACGAGCTCTTCGTCAAGCGCGACGGCGAGTCCGAGGGTGCCCGACCCGCGAGAACCGGTCCTGATGTCCATGGCCAGGCGCAGCTGACAGGACGAGAGGAATACCGCCGCGAGCCCGGCGAGCGCGATCAGGGCACGACGGGTCACGAAGCCTCCCGCGACGGGCGGAACGCCAGAGGCTAGCGAACGGGTATCGACACCGGCGTGAGTGGCGCTCCGCAGGAGCGGCGCGAGAGGGGCCGTCTTAGGCCTCCTAAGACGGCGACGGAGGCGTGAAGCGCGGTGGTGCGCGCAGTCGCGCCCGGTGACGACCGTCGCTACCCTGAGTCCACGGTTCGGCCATCGAGGTCGCACCATGACGTAGGAGCGGCGACGGTCGGCCGAGCTAGCCGGTGCTGGCCGCCCCCTCGAGGCCGTCGGCGGCAGCCCTCCACAGAAGGCCTACCCATGCCCACAAAGGAGCAGGTCCTCGCGGCGCTCAAGTCCGTCCACGACCCCGAGATCGGCAAGCCCATCACCGAACTCGGCATGGTCCAAGACGTTTCAATCGACGGGGGGACCGTATGGGTCGCTGTGAAGCTTACGGTGCCGGGCTGCCCTCTGAAGGACCGCATCCGGGGTGACGTCGCCTCCGCTCTGGAGTCGCTCGACGGGGTACATGATGTGCAGATCCGCTTCGGCTCAATGACGGACGATGAGCGCTCCGATTTGACGAACCGACTGCGCGCCGAGCGGGGCCAGGGGCAGCAGTCCGAGATCGTATTTGCGAAGCCGGGCAGCAGGACGAAGGTGATCGCGATCGCATCCGGCAAGGGTGGTGTGGGCAAATCCTCGATCACGGTCAATCTCGCGGCGGCGCTCGCCGCACGCGGTCACCAGGTCGGCGTTCTCGACGCCGACATCTACGGCTATTCGGTGCCGCGCATGCTCGGTGTGACCGGTCGCCCCGTCGCCTTCGAGGGAATGGTGATGCCCCTGCAGGCTCACGGCTGCAAGGTCATCTCGATCGGCTTCTTCCTGCCCGATCCGAACCGCCCCGTGATGTGGCGTGGGCCGATGCTGCATCGGGCTCTTCAGCAGTTCCTCTCTGACGTCTACTGGGGTGAGCTCGAATTTCTGCTCTGCGACCTCCCGCCGGGAACCGGCGACGTTGCGATCTCGCTCGGTCAGATGCTGCCGAATGCCGACCTGGTGGTGGTCACGACGCCACAACAGGCGGCTCAGAAGGTCGCGGTGCGGGCCGGTCAGATGGCCGAGCAGACCGGCATGAACGTGGCTGGGGTGATCGAGAACATGGCGACCTTCGCCTGCCCGGGTTGCGGCGAGACGCACGACATCTTCGGTTCGGGCGGCGGCGTGGAGCTCGCGCAAGAGCTGCAGACCGAGTTGCTCGGGCGGGTCCCGATCGACCCCCGCCTGCGGGCGGGCGCCGACATCGGCGTCCCGCTCGTGCTGTCCCACCCGGAGGCACCTACTGGGCAGGAGCTGCGCAGGATCGCCAGCGATCTCGCTCGCAGGACGAAGTCGGTCGTGGGCAAGCCCCTGCCGCTCACTGCCTCCTGAGCAGAGCAACGCATCGGTGCAGGCGCGTCGCCACCACCCGCCACAGCGCCCCGCAGAGGCCCCCGAGTCCGAGCCCGGCCACGACGTCGGTAGGGTAGTGAACCCCCACGTACACGCGAGAGGCGGCGACGAAGGCGGCGAGGAACGTGCCAAGCCTCCGTCCACGACGAGGAAGCCGCGGAGCGAGGACCGTGACGACGGCCGCGGCTACCGCCGGATGAGCACTCGGCCACGACGAACCTGAAGGCTCGGCCACGAGGCGCTCCGCCTTCTCAAGCTGGTAGGGGCGAGGACGGCCTACGAGTGGCTTCAGCCCTTGTGAGGCGCTCCAGGCCAGCATTCCGCCGGCCGCGACATCCACGGCCGACCGAGCGCGGCGGGAGGTCATGAGCACCCCGGCCGTCCCCGCCACCGCGAACATCGAGCCGAGGTCAGTAGCGGCCGAAACGACACGGTCCACCTGCGGGCCACGGGGCCGACGGACGCGTACGGCCAGGGACCGCTCCAATTCCTCCAGTGCGGGGCAGCGCATCACGAAGTAGGAGGCGATGACGATGGTCGCGGCCCCGACGAGCACGCCTCCGGCGTCGGCACGCCTCACAGGTCAAACCCGGCCCCACCCGCCCCCAACGTCATTGCAACCCGTTTCGACTAGGTAGCGTCCGGGTCAATCGGTGGAGGTGGTTCGAGGACACTCCCCGCGGGGCCGTTCGCATGTGCCCGTGAAGTCGTCGCAGGGCGTCGCCCCGTTGTCCTGGTCGCACTCGCCGACCCACCGCCAGCCTGACGGAGCTCGCTCCGCAGCGCTTTCAGCTCTCGGTCGAGATCTTCGATCTCAGCAGCCCGCTTGAGCTCGGCGACACTCTTCGATGTCTCCTGGCGAAAGCGGGCGAGCGCCCTTCCGGCTTGTCGCGCGAGCTCAGGCAGGCGGTCAGGGCCGAACACGAGGAGGGCGATCAACGCCACGACCGCCATCTCGCTAAAACCGAAGCTGCCCACGCACGCTCCGTTCGCACCGTAGTGGGGCGCCGACGCGCCGTTAGATGCAGTGTGCCCATGCCAGCGGCTTCAGGCTAGTCCTTGCTCGATTTCCTTATCTGGTACTTATGCTGGCGCCCCGCCCTCGACGCGGCGGCGGCCGTGGGAGTGGAAGAGGTAGCAGCCGGGGAGCTCAACCGCGCCACTCCCCGAGCACCGCCTCGAGCTCCATCCGTCCGCCGTCACGCAGAACGGTGAGCCGGAGCGGGTCACCCGGTTCGTGGGCCCGGATCGCGGACGTCAGCTTCGCCATGCTCGCCACGGGCTCACCATCAGCGGCGATGATGACGTCACCAGAGCGCAGCCCCGCGGCGGCGGCCGGACCCCCCACTTCGACGTCCGAGACAAGCACTCCCTCGGTTACGTCGATGCCGAACTGTCGCGCGACGCTCGGGGTCAGGTCGGCGGCTCTGACTCCGAGGCGGGCGTGGCGGGCGAAGCCCTGTTCGATGAGCTTGTCGGCGACCGCGACGGCGTCCTCGGCCGAGATTGCGAAGCCCACGCCGACGTTGCCCGGCGATCCTCCCAGCACTCCGCCCGAGGTGCTGAAGATGGCGGAGTTGATGCCGATGAGTCGGCCACTGCGGTCTACGAGCGCCCCTCCCGAATTGCCGGGGTTGATGGCGGCGTCGGTCTGGATGACGTTCGGAATCGAGATGACGCCGTTCCGGATCGGTGCCTCGATCGACCTGTTCAGGGCCGAGACGACCCCGGCGGTGACCGTCGCGTCGAGCCCGAACGGGCTGCCGATAGCTATCGCGAGCTCGCCTACGATCACAGGATCCCGGCGGACGTTGATTGCGGGCAGGCCCCCTCGTTCAACCTTCAGCACCGCGATGTCGGTGAGCGGATCCCGACCTGCAACCCGGGCAGGCTCCGACTCTCCATTCGCGTACTTGACGTGCACCACGTCGGCCCCTTCAACGACATGGTGGTTGGTTATGACGTAGCCGTCGGAGCGGTAGATGACCCCGCTGCCGAGCCCCGACTCGGGGACGCCACCGAATCCCGCGACCTCGGGCCGGTCGACCCGTACAACGCTCGGTTTCACGGCTTCAGCCACCGCAGGCACAACCAATGCCTGGTCGCCGCCCCCCGACTCAACGACCGGGGCTCGAGCTTCCGGTACGACAGCCGAGGTCGAGCGGAGGAGCACAAGCGTGCTTGCGGTTCCGATAGCCGCCCCGACGAGGGCAGCGAGGAAGGTAGCAACGACTCTACGCCCCCGCGACGTGCTGGACGGGGGGGAAACGGTAACGACGCCGGTCGAGTCAGGCGGCCGCACCGAACCTGCTGGTGAGCCAGGGCCTTCCTCGTCTGCGCTCCAGGTCGACGGCGGGGGAAGCGGGGCCGAGGGCCGGACCAGGTCCATGGATCGGCCGTGAGCCACCGTGTCCACCTCCGGCCGACTTGCGATCGGCTCGAAAGGCTCCGGTGTATGCGAGGGCCCCTCTGGAACGTTGTCCATCGACCACCTCCCGTCGTCTTAGCGACCTAAGACGGCTCCTCTCGCGTCGCTCCTGCGGAGCGCCGCTCACGGGTCTCCTCGTTCACGACCCGGGCGCTGGCCCCCTGGCATGCTTGCTCTCGTCTCGCCTCGGTCAAAAGGGCCAGACCCACTCGGCGAAGCGGTTCAGTCCTCGGCGCAGTCGGCGGATGAGCGACGGCCGCTCGTCGCGGGGCAGGCCGCTGAGAGCAGCGGCGAGCACGTCGGGCGGTGCGTCGCTGATGGCCGTGAAGGCCATCTCCTCCCCGTTCCAACCGTACGCCGCGGGTTCCGAGCTAGGCCAGCGATAGACGCGAAGGCCCCCCAGGGTTGTCGCTTTCGCGCGGTGGGCCTCGAGCGCCTTCTCGTCCAGGCGACCGCGCTGCTGGTAGACAGACAGCATGTACAGCCCGTCGCTGTAGAGCAGGTGCAGCGAAGAACCCTCGCCCTGCCCGATCGCCGAGGCATCCACGAGCGCGAACCGCCGCGGCAGCTGGTCAGGCACGACCCAGCCGACGTCCCGCAGGATCTCGACCCCACGGCCGCTCACATCCGACTGGACATGTCGGAGCACGCGGTGCCAGTCCGAGCCCAACGGAGGGACCACCGCAGGGACGAGCTCGAGGGCGGTGAATGCGGCGAGACGCACCGGCACCCCGCGGGCGTCGAACGTCTCGCGGCGCACGACGAGACCAGACTCGACGTCGATGTAGAGGCGCTCACGGGGAAGGTTCGACCCCAGCTCGCGAAAGGTGATCATGTCGGCAAGGCCCGTTTCGACGCGACGGCGCCCGTCGAGATCGGCCTCATAGTTGTAGGCGACGCGGTCGAGAGGGAATCCACTGCGCTCGACTTGGCCGAGCCACAGCAGGGTGCCAGTGTCAGGATCAGCGAAGAAGGCTTCTCCGTCCACCTCGCCGAGCATCCAGGTCTGGGCACTGCCGGTGCGTAACGTTCCGTCGCTCCCCTGCGTCACAGCCACCTCGCCGAGGACCGGGCCCTGCTCATCGAACCGCACGACGACCACTTTGCCCTGGTAAGCGCGTTGGCGGCCCGCCGCGGCCGCGCGCTCCAGCAGGTCGCGCCACTGCTCGACCTCACCCCCCGGGTTGTCGGCGCGCGAGGCGCGGCCGGCTTGTGCGACCACGCCGAGAACGAGTATGAGCAGCACGAGGGGCACGGCGACAGCCAAGCGTGCGGCCACGTTGATCACGCCTACCTGTCGAGGTCGACCGGGGTCAACATCAGCCCGCCGTCGACGCGGGCCATGTGGTCAGCGAGGAACACGTCGACCGGCGGGGCGACAGTGCCTCGCTCGTCATTACCGAGCATGAACGCGGTCGCCGCGACCAGCCCGATCGATACGGCAGCAGCCGACAGCAGGCGCCGTGCCCGAAGCGTGGGCGACACCTCGACCGCCGACGGGTCGGCGAGCAGGTGGGTGAGCAGTTCTTCCGGTGGCTGGACGGGGGGTAGCGCGCGGAGCGCGCATCGGGCTTCTCTGATGAGCTCGAGCTCGCGTAGGCAGCGCTCGCAGTCGGCAACGTGGCGGGTCACGTCGAGGGCTTCGTCGACGTCCAACTCGTCATCGAGGAGCGCCGACAGTCGCTCGTGCTCGTGGCGCTCCCCGAACGGCCATCGGATTTCCCATGCGGAACGCCAGCTAAGCATTCCGAGTCTCCCCCCCTGCATTCTCGAGGTGAGCACGCAGGAGCTTGCGGCCGCGATGGATGCGCGAGCGCACCGTTCCCAGCGGCCAGCCGGTTGCAGCCGCGATCTCCTCGTAGGACAGGCCTTGGACATCGCAGAGCACGACCGCGGTACGGAAGACCGGAGGCAGACGGGTCAGGGCCGCATCGATCTCGCTGCGCAGCAGGCCCTGCTCGAGTCGTTGCTCAGGGCCCGGTGTGTCGTCCTCCGGCTGGCGCCACTCCTCCTCTGGGAGGGGTTCGAGTAGCGCGCGCTGTCGCCGCCGCATGCGGTCGAGAAAGAGGTTTTTCGTGATCCGGTACAGCCAGCCCTCGAACGTCCCGGGCTGGTATTTGTGCAGGTTGCGGTAGACACGCACGAAGACGTCTTGGCTGAGGTCTTTCGCCTCCTCGGCATCGCCCGTCAAGCGATAGGCGATCGAGTAGACCTTGCCCCCGTACTTCGCTGCGA
>JALYGD010000336.1 GCA_030777265.1 Actinomycetota bacterium
CCATGGCGATCGCCGCGTCACTTGCGGTGCCGACGCCGGCGTCCAGGATGATCGGCACTGACACGCTCTCGCGCATGATGCGTAGGTTGTAGGGGTTGCGCAGCCCGGAGCCGCTGCCGATCGGCGATCCGAGCGGCATGACGGCCGCGCAGCCGACCTGCTCGAGACGCCCCGCGAGGACGGGGTCGTCGTTCGTGTACGGCAGGACGGTGAAGCCGTCGTCAACGAGGAGCTCGGCAGCGTCGAGAAGCTCGACCGCGTCGGGAAACAGTGTGCGCTCGTCTCCGATGACCTCGAGCTTGATCCAACTCGTCCCGAACGCTTCGCGTGCCAGGCGGGCGGTGGCAACCGCGTCGCGGGCCGTATAGCAGCCGGCTGTATTCGGCAGCACCTGGCAGCCGCAGCGTCCGATGACCTCGAGTACCGATCCCCGGCTGCTCGGGTCGACTCGCCGCAGAGCGACCGTCACGAGCTCCGCCCGGGAGGCTCGTAGCGCTTGCTCGAGGGCGTCGACGCTCGCCGCACCACCCGTGCCGAGGATTAGCCGCACGCTGAAGGTTCGACCTGCGATGTTCAGTGGATCGGCGTCCGGGTCGCATGGTGGGGACTCGAGACTTTGCCCGGCCCGCCCGCCACCGCCCAGACGTCGGCCGCCCGGGAGGTGCGCCGCCTGCGCGTCCAGGTCCACGTCTCTCATTTCAGCCTCCCTGCACCGCGCCTAGCACCTCCACCTGGTCGCCGGCGGCTAGTCGGCGCTCTGGCCAGGTCTCACGTGGAACGACGGTACCGTTGACGGCTACCGCCACCCCCGACCGCATTGGGTCGCGTCCGAGCCGGCGTACGAGGTCGGCTATCGTCGCATCGGCGCTGACTTCAAGGCCCTCGCCGTTGACGGTCACGCCTACCCTCACCGGATCACCGCCGTCGCCGTCTCAGGAGACCTAAGACGGCTCCTCTCGCGTCGCTCCTGCGGAGCGCCGCTCACCGCGCTGCCTCGGCTACTTGTTCGAACCGGCGAGGAGAGAAGGGCCGGACGTCAGCGGCCCATCGTCCGTTCGTGAGGTAGTCGCCCACTGCTTCCACTGTGATCGGGGTGAGCAGGATGCCGTTGCGATAATGGCCGGTGGCCAGCACGAGACCTTCGAGCGCTCCCGGGCCGATGAGCGGCGCATTGTCGGGGGTTCCGGGTCGCAGCCCCGCGACCGTCTCGACGAGGGCCAGTTCGGTGACTCCCGGGAGCAATTCGAAAGCGTCACGCAGCAGACTGAGCACGGCGCCAGCGGTGACAGTCGTGTCGTATCCCCGCTCCTCCACGGTAGCCCCGACAATCACACGACCGTCTTCACGAGGCACGACGTAGACGTCGAGGCCCCGGACGTTGTTGTTGGAGAGCGGATAATGGGCTGGGCCGCGCAGGTGGAGGAGTTGGCCCTTCACCGGGCGGATCGGGACGCTGCCTGGAGGCAGCCCGCCGAGTCGTGCGGACCAGGCGCCGGCAGCGAGCACGACTGTGCTGCACGCCAAGGTCTCGCCATCCTCGAGCTTGACGCCGCATACCGCCTCACCACGAAGGTCGAGGCTTCGAGCAGACTGCGTGACCGCTCGGACCCCCGCTCGCCGACAGGCCGCCGAGAGCGCGACGACGAGCCTGCGGTTGTCGACCTGGTGGTCGTGGGGTGCGAGCAGTCCCCCGCGAACACCTGGGGCGAGACCGGGTTCGAGCCGTCGCACCTCTCGGGAGCCGAGCCGCTCGACGGTCAGCCCGAGACGTCGTTGAAAGGTGGAGAGATCATGGAGGACCGCGAGGTCGTCTCGGTCGCGGGCGACGACCACTGTTCCACACTCCCGGTAACCGGAGGGGTGAGCGGAGGCCTCCTCGAGTTCTGCCGCGAACGAGGGCCAGCGCGCTCGGGAGGCGAGGTTGAGAGCGAGCAGTGGCTCCTCGCCGTAGTGGACCTCCGTGACGGGGGCGAGCATTCCCGCCGCCGCCCACGAGGCTCCCCGTCCGGGGGAGGGATCGATGAGACTGACGGCAGCGCCAGCCGAGGCGGTGCGCCAGGCGATCCCCATCCCGACCACGCCCCCACCTACGATGGCGACATCGCAGGCGGTCATGGGAGGCTCCCTTCGCCGGCATGACCCGGATCAGGTAGTGACGGTCGGCGGACTTCGCCCTCTCAGCCCGACAGGCTCCCGTGCAACCCCCGACCCTACCGCGCCACAGAAGCTCGCGTATCGCCGTCAAGCCTGAGAGCGCCACTCGTGGACGAGGATCGAAGCTCCGATCACTTCGTCCCACTCGAGGACGCGGACCGCCCACCTCTCCCAGTCGGTTCCCTGGCGCTCGAGCAGCGCCGCTGCAAGGGCGATGCCGCAGGCGTGTGCGAGGTTGACGGAGACTTCCAGGACTGGACCGGCCCACTCGTCGACGATGATCTCGAGCCGGTGACAGCCCCGCTCGCCCACGATGTTCCACGCAGCCGTCAATCCGGCTTGGTCAATGATGGCTTCCAGACGGGCCTCCTCCAGCAGGGAAGGGCGCTGGGCTAGTAGGCGTGTCCTCACTCCCAAACCTCCAGGCTTCCGGCCTTCCAATCTCAGACTCGCGACCGAAGACCGTCCTCGAAGACCGTCCTCGAAGACCGTCCTCGAAGACCACGCGAATGTAATTCATAGCTTGCCACGGGGGTGCGACACCGGCCGTTAGCCGAACGAATGCCGGCACAGGGCTAGGGTGGTTGCGCTCGGCTCCTGGAAGTGAACACTGGTTCGCCGGAGGCCCTATGGGGGGTCCGCTCGCCACGAGGCGCTCGCTGCTGGCAATCGCTGCAGTCGCTCTCGTTGCCGTTGCGTGCAGCCCCGCCGAACGTCCACCGCAGGCCGGCCCGGTGACGCTCACCGCGCGCGCCCTCGAGGAGCCGCCGCCGTCGCTGGCCCATAGCCCCTCTCCGCCACGGTCGCCGAAGGCTACTCACACCACACCACGGGACCCCACCGATACCGACCGGGCCCGTTTTGTGGCGACCTATCGTCCCGGCGGAACCAGTCACCACCGATCGGTCGCAAGCGACATCGACGCCGATGGTCACAAGGAGATCGTCTTGACGTTCGTCGTTGACAGCGAGCGCCGCTCGCAGGTGGAGGTGGCTGACTGGACCGGTACGCGTTACGCGATCACCGCTGCGGAACCAGGCGGTCCAGCCGACGACATCCGCGATTTTCGAGTAGCGGACATGAACGGCGATGCAAAGCCGGAGATCGCGGTGTTCCAGACTGCCGGGACCTCAGGAAGCTCGGTCTCGCTGTGGACAGGGGCGTCGAGGGGTCGACTCGTTCCTCTGATCGCAGTGGGGGACTGCTTCAACGGCAGCAACACCTATGGCGACACGGGCGCCGAGGTCGGGGACCGAGACGGCGACGGCCGGGCGGAGATTCACGCCGTCTGCTCTGATCCTGACCTTCCGGCCCCGCTCTGGCCAACCATCGTCTACGTCTGGCGCGATGACCTCTACCACTGCGACCGCCGCGAGGCCCCCGACGGCACGACAACCCCGTGCTCCTGACGAGGCGGGAGGGTAGCCCGACAAAATGAGGGGCTAGTGCAAGGAGGTGCGACAGGGCGGATACGAGAAGGGCCCCTCCCTGCGGAGGGGCCCTTGCGGTGGTCACTCGGAGCGGGAGAGGGGATGGGGAGACCCGCTCCGTCGCCACCTGCCGGCATACCACGAGGGGGATTCGCGCCGGCACTCTTCGGTCCAGCGGACCGGCCAATCGATCCGGCCCGCCAATCCCACGTCCGAGACATATGATAGCCCGCGCGAGCCGGAAGCGTTAACACGTTCCACCTCATCCTCTCTGTTCGTCCGGACGAGGTCTGGAATGTGCGATGGGCGCTCGAGAGGGGCGCATGGCATCTGCACTCCCAGTCCAGTCTGGACGCAGTCCCCCGAGGGCGCCTCGGTCGTCCTGTCCTCGATTCTTGTCGGCAAGGGGGGGCGAAGAGCTACCGTCTTTGGATCGATCCAACTGACACCACTTGTCGCGATGCTCCACTTGCGACTGGGACCGCGTCGAGAGCACCTGTTTGTGGGGAGAACGTCCTGACCGTATTTTCGCAACGATGGGCAGGCCTCAGGCGCGCAGGCAGGCAACGAAAGGCGATCGGCAGACCGCGTCTCGTGGACCTCCTAGCAGCCACGCCCGAACCAGTTGCTGTTCGCCACGCCAATTCCGCTCCTCCGCTCCCCCCTAGGCCGCGTTCGTGCGGCGCGTACGGGGCACCCCCGCCTGTCGCAGCACCGCTGCCGGCACACCCGCCTCACGCCAGGCCGTATAGGTGATGCCTTTGCGCTCCGAGTAGTCTTTCACCGCTTCGACGAAGTCCACTTCGAGCTGTTCGAGATCCGGCCGTTCCTCGAGAGCGGCTAACCGTACCTCCGCATCGAGCCGCCTCTGAATGAGCTCAACCCGTTTCGCTGCGTTCGACTCCTCGTCGATCTGCTGCTGCAACCTCTCGATGCGGTTCTGAAGTGAGCGACGGTCCACTGGCCGCCCCGGCCGGCGCTCCACCGAGATGGCCTCAAGGTAGTTGCGTACCGCCTTGGCCTGTCGACGACCTTGTGCGAGGGCGTCCTTGTGCTGTTGGCTCATGCCGCCTCGGGGCATCTTCCCTCCGTTTCCTGTCACGGTCCACTCGAGGTATGCGCCTGAGACCGAATCCTCACCTGTTACCGATCGCTGTGCGGATGATCCGGCGCCCGTCCCCGCGAGGATATGGGCCAAGCCTCCTACTGCCCAATGGACCCATACTAACGGAATCTCCGTGATGAATGGGATGGCCCGGGGTCCAGAGTGATCGCTGATCTAGGTGGGGGTTGCGCCCGTACACCATGGCATGCAGGTCTGTGCCACCAGTGCCGGTTTTCGTGACAAGGAGCGTTTTTTATACAAAGGGCTGATGTCGATTCGTGGATCATGGCTATTGCCGCTGCCCGGAGAGTTCGTGTGGCAGGCCAAGGCCTCAAAAACCGAGGATCCGCCGTTGTAGACGCGCAAGAGCGGGATCTGAAGGTGAGCCAAGCTCGTCGGTCCCGGCTGGCCTGACCCCAGCAAGGATGGACGACCGACCCACCCACACCACTGCGCCGGGGAGGGCGTTGGGAGAGGCTGCCCTGGCGTCCGCGGCTGGACGACTGTCACCTTTTCGCGCTTCCGCCTTCACCTGGTCGCGCGGGCCCTTCGGGCGTTGATAGGCTCACCGGCACTTCCGCGACCGGCTATCCCCTGCCGGACCGCTCGTCCGCCGCCTCGCGACCCGAGGAGCTCCCGTGTCCATCGATCTGCCGAAGGCGAAGTCTGTCGCCGAGAACCCGACGCAAGAGGAGATGCGGGACTGGACCCTCCACTATCTCCCGCCGCGAGCACTGGTCACGGAGTTCGACAACGTCAACTACGCCTCGCAGGTGACGGCGCGCCTGAAGAAGTCAACCTTCTTCGTTTCTGACGAGGAGATCTACCAGCAGCACCTCCCGCGGGTTGAGGCCAAGGAGTGGGCACGCAGGCAGGACGAGTACATAGCCAACCAGGACATGATCCTGATCGAGGGGTACATCGGGCCTGACCCGGCGTTCCAAACCGGAGCGCGTCTCTACATTGAGAGGAGCCAGGCGAACATACCGGCGATGCAGGAGCAGTTGTACTTTCCCAAAGACGTCAACTGGGAGCCGGAGTTCACCGTCATCTACACGCCGGGCCTGACGGCGCCCGGCAAGCCCGATGACCGCCTCATCATCGTGGACCTCGATACCTACGTGACCCGCGTGTTGGGATCTGACTACTTCGGCGAGTCGAAGATGGGCGGGCTGCGGATGTGGAACAAGCTCGTCTTCGACCGAGGAGGGCTCGCCCTCCACGCTGGCTGTAAGGTCTTCCCCGCCGATGGCACGCCCGGGAGCAGGGAGAGATGCGCGCTCATCATCGGGTTGTCGGGGACGGGCAAGACGACCACGACGTTCCGTCAACAGCTCGGATCACTGCCGGTCCAGGACGACTTCGTGGCGCTCATGCCGGGCGGGAAGATCCACCCCAGCGAGAATGGCTGCTTCGCAAAGACATTCGGCTTGGATCCTGAGGACGAACCGACCATCTATGGTGGAGTCACCCGCCGTGATGCATGGCTGGAGAACGTCGGAGTCGATCCGCAGACCGGCAAAGTTGACTTCTTCGACACCTCCCACACGCCGAATGGGCGCGCGACCTTTCCGCTCGCGAATATCCGCCACCGAGAGCCTCGCGATCTGCCGGAGGCGGATTACCTCCTGATCCTCAACCGTAACGAGAACATCATTCCCGCGGTTGCGAAGCTGAAGCTCGATCAGAGCGCAGCCTATTTCATGCTTGGCGAGACGAAGGGCACCTCCGCAGGCGGTGCGGCCGAAGCGGGCAAGAACCTGCGCGTTCCAGGAACCAACCCGTTCTTCTTCAATAACGACGCCTGGCAGGGGAACCGCCTACTCGAGCTTCTGGACACGCTCCCTGACCTCGAGGTCTATGTGTTGAACACCGGTCGGATTGGCGGGCCTGAGAGCCACCCCGACTCGAAGAAGGTGAAGATCGCGCACTCGGCGGCGATCGTGAAGTCGATCGTCGAAAACACCATCGAATGGGAGCAGGACACCGACTTCGGCTACAGCGTCGCTGCAAGCGTACCTGGAGTGGACGATGTCGAGCTGCTGCAGCCGCGGCGTTTCTACGAGCGGCATGGGCGCCGCGACGAGTACGAGGAGCGCGTGGGCGGGCTGAAGCACGAGCGGGTCACCTACCTCGAAAGCTTCCACTGTCTGGACCAATCGATCGTTGCTGCTGTCGGGTAGGTAGCCCGCGTGCCGGGAGCCGGGTAGCAGCTCCTTCCCAGCTTCTTCGACCTGCCGGGAAGGGCCGCAGGCCCGGGCCGGGTGGGGATGCATGTGCCTGGCGCTGCCGGTGTCTGAGCAGAGGACACCCCGAGGAAGGTCCGGCTTCGCCTCCCATCTAGTACCTTGCCCCTCGTCCCGGCAGGGGGAGGACGATCGCCACCGCTTCACCCATCATGGGCACCGTGATCGTCTCGTATGAGTCGCAGGCGGTGCTACCCAGCCTCCTCGCATCTCTGGCGCGCCACGAGCCGCAGATCCCCGTGGTCGTCGTGGACAATGCGAGCCCATCTGGAAAGCCTGACCTCAGCGCATACACAGAGACGCCAGGCGCCCGCAGCGACCTCGTGGACCTCGTCGTCCTACCGGAAAACCGCGGGTACGGGGTCGCTTGCAACGAGGGTGTGCAGCGCCTGCGGCCCCTCGGTCCTCGCCACCTTGCCTTCCTCAACCCTGACATCCGACTGGCGGGTCCCTCGCTGACTGAGCTCTCGCACGCGCTCGACGAGCGACCACGAGTCGGCGTCGTCTCCGGGCCGGTCGTCGACGAGGAAGGAAGGCGAGTGCACTCCGTCTGGGGTCCGAACTCCCAGCTCCG
>JALYGD010000337.1 GCA_030777265.1 Actinomycetota bacterium
CCGCCCGTCTCGATGGGGACCGCGAGGTGATCGTGAAGGTCCAGTACCCGGGCGTGGCCGAGGCGGTGCGAGCCGACCTCCGCAACGCCGAGGCGTTCACGCCGCTGGCACGCCTCATCTCCCCCCACCTCGAGGTCGAGCCGCTCGTCGAGGAGTTGCGCGAGCGGGTGAACGACGAGCTCGATTATCAGCGGGAGGCCACATACCAGCGGGCATTCGCGAACCGCTACAAGAACCACCCCTTCATCCACGTGCCCGAGGTCCTGGCCGACCTCTGCCGGGCGCGCGTGCTCGTCGCCGACCGGGTGCGAGGACGATCGTTCGACGCCGTCGCGAAGGAGGGCACCGAGGAGGAACGACAGCGGCTGGGCGAGATCGTCTTCCGTTACACCTTCGGCACCATCGAGCGCTTTCGGCTCTTCAACGGTGACCCTCACCCCGGCAACTACCTCTACGAGGACGACGGCCGCGTCGCCTTCCTCGACTACGGCTCGGTCAAGATGTTCAGCCGCGAGCGGTTCGCCCACATGAGGGCGATGAACGAGACCATCCTCCGCGGTGACGCCGCCGAGCTCATCACGCGGTTGCGCGAGTCCGGCTTCCTCCCGCCCGGGGTGGAGATCGACGGCGACCTCATGCTCGAGTGGTTCCGCCTCTACATGCGACCGGTCAACGCCCCACAGCCCTTCACATTCACGCCGGAGTTCGCCACCGATGTGATCCGCTCCACCACCCATCCGCGCAGCAAGTACCTCGAGGTTCTGCGGCCGCTCAATCTTCCGCCCGACTACCTGCTCCTCAATCGCATCCACTGGGGCGTGAACAGCGTCTTGGGGCGCCTCGCTGCGTCGAACGACTGGCGCGCGATCCGGGAGGAGTACATCGAGGGGGCTCCGCCGGCAACCCCGCTCGGGGCCGAGGACCGGGCGTGGTGGGAGTCCCGCGAGCCGGTCTATGACCCGCCCGCCTAAGCTCCGGGGCGCTACAACTTCAGTCTCAGCGTGCCGGAACGAGGGTCACGCTGGCTTCGCTGGCATCCACTCAAGAGTCGTCGTAGATGTCCTCGATTATGTGCTCGTACTTGTCGGCGACGACGTGGCGTTTGACCTTCAAGGTCGGAGTGAGCTCGCCCTCCTCGACGGTGAAATCGTCCGGGAGGATGCGGAACTCCCGGATCGACTCGGCCCGCGAGACGGCCTTGTTCGCCTCGTCCACTGCGGCCTGGATCTCGCCTCGCAGGTCCGGGTCGTCGACGAGGTCGGAGACCGATTTTCCGTTCTTGCCGTGCTCTCGCGCCCAGCTGGCGAACCGCTCGTCGTCGATCGTGACGAGTGCGGCGATGAACGGCCGGTTCTCGCCGACGACCATGGCCTGGCTCACGAGCTGGTGGCGCCTCAGCCGGTCCTCGAGCACGTTCGGAGCGACGTTCTTGCCACCGGCGGTGACGATGATCTCCTTCTTCCGGCCGGTCACCCGGAGGAAGCCGTCACCATCGAGCTCACCCAGGTCGCCGGTATGGAAGAATCCTTCGTCGTCGATCGCTTCGCGCGTGGCATCCTCGTTGCGGAAGTAGCCCTGAAAGAGCTGTTTCCCCTTGGCGAGGATCTCGCCGTCCTCGTCGATCCGGATTGTGGTGCCGGGGATGGGCTGGCCGACCGTGCCGATCTTCCAGGCGCCGGGCCTGTTCGCGGTCAGCACAGGGCTGGTCTCGGTCAAGCCGTAGCCCTCGAACACCTGGATGCCCACCCCGTTGAACACGTGACCGAGCCGCTCACCAAGCGAGCCGCCGCCGGCGACAGAAAACTGCAGTTCACCACCGAAGGCAGCCCGAAGCCGCCGGTAGACGAGCAGGTCGAAGAGGGCGTGACGCAGCTGGGTAACAGGCTGCACCCCACCCGACCGCTCCTCCCGTGACCACTGCTGAGCGTCCTGCATGGCACGGTCGAAGACGGCGCCCCGGCCGGCCTGCTGAGCCTTGCGCTGCGCCCCGTCGTGGATCCTCTCGAACACCCGGGGGACCGCCGCCACCCAGGTCGGGCGGAACATGGGGGCCTCGTCGGTGAGACTCTTCGGGTCGGTGGCGAACCCCACCCTCATGCCGACCTCGACCGAGGCGAACATGAGCATCCTCGCGAAGGAATGCGCGAGCGGTAGGAACAGCAGTTGGGACTGCTCGCCCTGCAGGACCTCCCGAAGGTGGTCGAGTGTCTGGAGGACGTCCCAGCGCAGATTGCCATGGCTGAGCATGCAGCCCTTCGGTTGTCCCGTCGTGCCCGACGTGTAGATGATCGTCGCCATGGAGTCGGGACCGAGGTGGCGCGCGCGCTCCTCGAACTCCGAGAAGTCGACCTTCTCACCGCGACGGGCGATGTCGTCGAGCCCGCTGCGGTCGATGACGAACGCGTGCTCACAGTCAGGCAGGTTGCCGGCGACGCTGTCGAAGTCTGCTCTCATCTCCGGTGTTTCGAGGATCGCGACCTTCGCTTCGCTGTTGCCGATGACCCACTCCATCTGCTCGGCCGAGTCGGTCTCGTAGATCGGGACCGTCGTTCCACCGGCGGCGAGGATCGCGTAGTCGAGCAGCGGCCACTCGATGCGTGTGCTCGACATGAGCGCCACCCGGTCGCCAACGCCGACCCCGAGCCCCATGAGCCCGCAGGCGAGGTCCTGCACCCGTTCCGCGAACTCCGCGGCAGTGACGTCCACGAACTGGTCGGCATGGCGGTAGGCGAGCATGGGCCGCTGTGGAGTGGCGGCCGCGTGATGCCAGAGCGGGTCGAGCAAGGTGGCGTTCGCCGGTAGCTGCACCTCATCCGAGGTCGTGTGCTCCGCCATGATTCGCTCCTTGAGCAGTCACTCCAAGACCGCTCCCACCCCCTTGCGCCCATCGGCGCTGGCGTGTATGAGCGAGGCTATCAGGGGCTGCGCGTCTTCCGGTTCGCTCACCTATCCCGACCGCCCCTGGCCTGAAGCGCCGGCGGAGAACGACCTTCTCTGCCACGGGGCAGCGCGCTCCAGCTCCGGGGGCGGTTGACCTGCCCGTCGCATTAGTCACGTCCTGCGTCCCTCGCACCGGCCGGGCCCGTATGTGGGCGGGCATCAAAGAGCACGCACCGGCTGCGGATGTCGCTCGGCACGGGCCAGGCTGCGAACTGTCTCGAGCCCCCCGGCACGGACAGCCGCCAGTTCACCGAGAAGTCCTGCTACCACTCGAAAAGCATGGTCAGGAACGTCAGGACACCGTTGGCCCACACTCGCGGCGAGGTCGTCGAGGTGTATCAGGAGCTCCACGACACGAGTTCGCAGATACTCGTCGAGGGTGAGCGTGAGGTCCCGCAGAACAACGATCCTCCTCCGGGCCGTATCCGTTTCGGGCAGGCGCTGCC